>CAVFIY010000275.1:0-3105 GCA_963622435.1 Bacteroides uniformis
TCCATATAAAGCAGCACATCCGACAGCCTGGGGGCGTGGGTGTCCTCACCCGCGGCGGCTCGCCAGAGCCGATTGACCATACTGTGCCTGCGTCCTTCACGCCCCAGATAACCAGAAATCCAGAAATCCAGATTCCCCAGCCATCCGCCCCCCCCCTTGCACCTCCCCATTGAGTATCAAGCAATTACACAACACAAAGTATTAAATAATCCTAAATCCTGCGTTGCGCAAGCCAGGCTCAAGCCACCCCTAAGCCAGGCTCAAGCCGGGAAACATGTACCTCCAAACCAAGTGGCACAAGTTTTGCTCATACGAGTAAAAAATATATTTGAATCATTTTTCGTTTATTTGGAGAACCATCCTCCCACATTTTATGATACATTTCCCGTCCGCTACCCCACGCCGCCTCTTTATGAACCTTTATGTCAATATGGCGCAAGCCGTCCGTTCCCGCAAGTGCCTACCTGTCCGTGGCGACACGCCACCGGCGCAAGCCGTCCGTTCCAAAAAAATCATTGCACTCTGCACATTGTGCATTGTGCATTGTGCATTATGCATTGCGCCTGCCAAGGCGCAAGTGTTGTACGAGGTAAGCGGCAACGGCTGTCGCGCAAAGTCGTACATCCTTGCCACGAACCGCCTGGTGGATATGGCGTTCATCGATACCATACCAAATGTCTTCGCCTGCTTTGCCGACTGCGATAAGGTACTGACCGAGTTCGCTATGCAGGACTACGAAGCCATTGCCGCCCTGCGTCAGGCAGCACTCCTGCCCGACTCCGTCAAACTGTCGAACTTCTATACCGACGAGGAATACCAATATATAGACAACGCCCTGCGGGTGAACCTCGGCATGGGGTTAGACAAACTCTGCCGTATGAAACCCGCCTACCTCACCGAGATGTTCCGCACCGAACTCTTCCGACAGTGGCTGCACTACGACGAGCAACGCTCTATGGAAACCTTCTTCGAGGCGGTGGCGCAAGAAAAGGGCGTACCCGTCTATGGTCTGGACGATACGGGAGAAACGATGTATATGCTTTTCGATAGAGAGCCGTTCGACTGGCAGTGCCGCGAACTGAAGAAAGTCATCGAATATCCCGAGGCGGAAGTTCGCCAAGAGCGCACCATTCGGGAAATGTACCGCAACGGGCGACTGGCGGACATTGCTTTCCAAATAGAAAGCCCCGACAACCAAACGAGTATCTCCTTCTCCGACTATAAAGTCTATGCGCAGCGTAACCAACAGTGGGCGAAACGCCTCGCCCCTTACCTGCACGACGGGCACTGCTTCATCACACTCAACGCCATTTACCTCGGCGGCGACAAAGGTCTGCTCTCCTGCCTCCGCGAAGCCGGCTACCGCATCCGCCCCGTCAACCGTTGGCGGCTGCACAAGTAGTGGCGTGTCGCCACGGACATACACAAGGGCTTTGTGAACGGACGGCTATCGCCGTATTACCACAAATTATTCATAAAAACAACGACAGGTGTATTTATAAACAAATAAAGTCAACTAGTATTCAAATAAAAGACACAAACAAATAGACACACAGAACGGGCTGCTCGTAGAACAAGCAGCCCGTTTTGTGTATAAAATCTCTCCCCCGTCAAATACGAAAACAAAGC
Source organism: Bacteroides uniformis (assembly GCA_963622435.1). Classification (GTDB taxonomy): domain Bacteria; phylum Bacteroidota; class Bacteroidia; order Bacteroidales; family Paludibacteraceae; genus Colicola. The sequence continues at coordinate 1,630 of CAVFIY010000275.1, forward strand.
GTCTTTGCTCTCCCCCGCCCTAAAAGAATGCGGGGGAGTCGGGAATATAGTAAGTTTAACACTGTATCTCCTCGGCGGACACTCTCGATTCGGCGTCCACTTCCTCCATTTCGAGTGTACCTTCTTTGCGCTTCACATCGTGGATATGCCCCAGGATATAGAGCAGCACGCAATTCACTACGAAATAGCCACCCGCCAGTATCCACAAGGAGATATACTCTTTGCTTGTCTGCGCCAGCGTGGCACCCATCGAATTGATGTGGATAAAGCCGTGCGCACCCCAAGTATAGGGGAACAAGTAACTGAAATACAGCCACGCCTTGGGCAACATCTGTTGCGGCCACGACACACCCGCCAAGAACAGGAATATCAGCGTAGAAGAGATAAGCAGCACCATACCCGACTCGCGGTTACGAATAAAACACGACACCGACATCGAGAAGTAGATAGTAGCCAACAAGAACGGCACATAGAACTTCATCACATCAATAGGGTTACCGATATGCGGCAAACCAAATATACGCGGTATAAGCAGCAAGTCGATTGCGCCCAATGCCATATAGATGACAAAGTACGCCATACTACGCCCAATCGTGATACGGAACACACTCGCAGAACGACGCGTCCCCGGCAGCAAGAACAACTGACGGTTCTCGTCGCGCGCCGTACCGCCCAACATACAGATACCGAAGAACAGCGTCTGATGCAGTATCAACATCAATACGGCAGGTATCAAGAACGACGCATACCCGCCCGACGGACAGAACAGCGCCGTCTCGGTATAGGGCGCGTCCTGCACAAGCGACCACGCAAACTCGGTATTGTACCCCATCGCCTCGTATCGGTCTATCTGTATGTTGCGCATGCTCTCAAGCATAACTTGATTGCAACTCAAATAGACCGCCTTCATATACAAGAACGACGACATATCGCAGTAGAGCGATATATGCGCTTGCTCCAGCCCGGAGTTGATAGCAGCGGCATAGTCCGAAGGGAAATAGATAATGCCATGCACCTTTTGGTCACGCATCAGCGTTTCCGCCTCCTGCATAGAGGTACAACTATAGGCAATCGTAATGTCTGGACACGCATTCCACTTATGCAAGAACGCACGGCTCTCCGGTGAACAACTCATATCCACCACGGCTACGGGAACATTCTCCACATTATCCTTCCAATAGATAAAATTGTACAGAATAGGATAAGCAATGCCCGCAAGCAGGAAAATAACCAATACACCCGGGTCACGGAAGACACGCCGGAGTTCCTCTACGAACACCCGGCCGGCCTCCTTAAACTTCAGCCACGCAATGTATATATAACGAAAAGTACCCACTGTTCTAATTAACAATTAACAGTTAACAATTAATATGCCCCACGCATTATGCCGTTTAGACCTTTCCATGAACCTCAAAGAGAATACTTTCAACCACTCTGACACCCCCTCCTTTGGAGGGGCTTGGGGAGGTCGGATTG
>CAVFIY010000276.1:0-3104 GCA_963622435.1 Bacteroides uniformis
TAAGGATGTATTTGGACTATGAAGTATAGAACTGATTATCAATTAGCGAATGATATTGATTGGTTCGCAGAATACAATGGAATTCCATTGCATGTTGCTTCTAATGGTTGTATACTTCCACCAATAGATAGCAAAATAAATCGGAATATCCAACGCAAAGTAGCCGAACTTATTTATACTAAGCGCTACAATATAGGTATTCAAATAAACGTAGAAATCCGACAATTGTTCACAGAGGAAGAAAAATATAATGATTATATTGCTTCTTTTGTTATATTCGCGAAATTAGGATTTATTTCTTGTGATACAATACGCCACAATGAGACTGGTAGTGGTTATAGAATTGTTGCGTATCCATCTCACCACAATGATACTATCAACAATAAAAATAGGGAATTATATAAGCAATTGCAAATCCCCGAATTATCAAATACAACTTTCAATCCTAATTTTTTAACTGAGTTATGGCACGAATCGTAGTACTACATCGATGACAGCGATTGGCGGAATAAACACGCACAATAATTGATTTGCTTATGGTCAAGTCATTCCGCAAATGAGCAATAGGTATTATAACAACTAAAATTTTATCGTTTCGTCTTTAACCATAGTTCCATGACAGGGTCGGAGAGGAAGTATCCGGCGGGAGTGGAGAATACATAGTCTTTCTCGCGCAAGACATTCTGCATCCTATCCACATTGGATTTGCTGCCCAAGCGGTAGTCGTTCAGCACTGCGGCAGATGTGAACTGATTATGTTGCCCCGCAGCAATGGCTTTCAAAAAATTCATTTGGTAACTCGATAGTCCTGCCGTCTGCTCCATAAACAGCGGTGTGCACTGAATAAGCAAGTCGTTGATACCCGCTTGTATGACTTCGTCCGTCACCTCCGTCTCGGTGTTAATCATCACATTCCATGCTAATTGCTGCACATAAGATGATTGGTTTCCTACCGCTTCGCAAATAGTGCGGATACGATTTTCGGCTATTCGCAAGCCCTTCTCCGTAAACTTTTGTTGAATGAAAGGAATCCAATCTTCGGTGGAGATAGGTTGCAGGTAGTTCGGTTCACCAAACTGATAGAACGGCATGGATTTGTTTTGAAACAAGTTATTCATCATGTGTTGGCGGCTGCCAAACAGACAATAAGACACATGTTGCTGGTGTTGCCAAACACCACGCATACGCTTCTGTACTTGCAACGAATCGAGCCATTCCCCTACTTGCTGAAACTCATCGATACAAACCACGATATGTTTCCCCATCTGCTGCGCAATGAGTTCGGGCAACCGTAGAATCTCCTCCGGCGTGTATTCCTTAGGTGTGATACCTAACGACACAGAATAATCCGAAGCAGGATCAGGACTGAAAGAAATCTTGGGTGTCAGACGAGTTAGGAATTGTTTGGCTTTTTCGATAAACATTTCCATCTTGCGCGATGTTTGCTTCAGCACTGCTTCGGCAAACTTGTTATAGAAATCATACTCCGACTTGCAGTCGTAGATATCCATATAGACGGTATGCACCAACGAACTATCCACCACCTGCTGTACACGCTTGACAAGAGAGGTTTTGCCCATCCGTCGAGGAGATATAAGCACCACATTCAGCCCGTTCTCAAAGTCCATTTTGAGACGCTGTGTTTCTTTTACTCTGTCGGTAAAGTTGTCCCCCGACACCGACACACCATAGATAAATGAACGATTAATTCCCTGTACCATAACTGCTTATAAAAAGTTCACCGTTTGTGAACCACTAAGTTCACTGTTTGTGGCTTACAAAGTTCACTGTTTTGTGGACCACTAAATAGTGAACCACACGACACTGCAAAAGTACAACAAATCTACGGAATAGCCAAATAGTACAGACAAAAAATTATTTCGATTCGTTTTGTAGGGCGTTGACGAGCATACCGCAGGCGGCGAGGATGTCTTCACCACGACTGCGACGGATAGTGGTTGTTACGCCGTTGTCCGTCAGATAGTCCCGCAACCACTCCATTTGCCGCTCATCGCTTGCGGGAAAACTCTGCTGTTCGGCTCGGTGCGACACTTCTTCCACGCCCGCATGGAAGCGTATCAGGTTCACACGGCAGTTCAATCCCCGGAGCAGTCGCACCAACTCTTTCGCGTGTTTAGGCGTGTCGTTCTGCCCCGCCCAACAGATATACTCAAAACTGATTCGTCGTTGGTGCGCCCAGTCATACTGTTTGAGCAGACTCAGCACATCCGTTAGGGGGTACATCTTTTCGGCAGGCATAATCTCGCTCCGCTCTCGCCCGAAAGGGTTATGCAAGGAAATAGCCAAGTGGCATTCGCTCTCGTCCAAGTAGCGTTTCAGTTGCGGCAGCACACCCACCGACGACACCGTAATCCGCTTTGCCGCCCAAGCACAGCCCCATTCGGCAGTCATCACCTCCAGCGAGCGCAGCACATTTTCAAGGTTATCCATCGGCTCCCCCTCGCCCATATAGACGATGTTCGTTAACGGCTTCAGCATCGCTGAAGCGTATTCTCGCACTGCGTGCGTATTTTTGCTATCGCATAGGGGAGTCGGTGTCTGTGAGGTGAGGGGGAAGTAGAGTATTTGGTTGAGTATCTCGCCGGCTGTCAGTTGTCCATGGAAGCCCAGAGTACCTGTCATACAGAATCGGCACCCCATCTTGCAGCCCATTTGTGTCGATACGCAGAGAGTGGCACGGTTGTCTTCGGGGATATAAACCGACTCGATATACTGTTCGCCTATTTGGAAGAGGAACTTCTGCGTACCGTCTTCCGACTCGGCGTGTGCCACAGGAGTATGGCGTCCTATGGTGTAGCGTTCCGCCAAAGCCTGTCGCCCCCGCAGTGAGATGTTTGTCATCTCGTCAAACGAAGTCGCTCGACGCTTATACAGCCATTCTGCCAATTGTTTGCCTGCGAACTTCTGCAAGCCTACACTCACTGCCACTTCTTGCAGTTCCGCTACCGTTTTTCCTAATAAAATCTCCATATTTCGCTATGCGTATTTTCGCACTTCGTGCGTATGTTCGCACTTCGTGCGTATTTTCGCTGAAGCGTATTCTCGCACTGCGTGCGTATCTTCGCTATCGCGTATTTTTGCTT
>CAVFIY010000277.1:0-3089 GCA_963622435.1 Bacteroides uniformis
TGGGGGCGTGGGTGTCCTCACCCGCGACGGTTTGGAACAAACCGTTTGACCATACTACGCCTGCGTCCACTACGACCTGTTGGAACAGACGGCTATCGCCGTATTACCACTAATTATTCATAAAGACAGAGTGGGGTGTTGTTAGAAACAAATATATTCAAATATTGAATCAAATATATTCAAAGAAAGAAACTACTTTGTGACAAATGAATGTTTTTGTGACAAATGAATGATAATACGGCGTTAGCCGTCCGTTCAAAGAACGCCACTATATTTGTCTATATTTGACTTAATTTTTCGTGTATTTGGAGCGTCTTTTGTGACAAATGAATGATTTTGTGACAAATGAATGATAATACGGCGATAGCCGTCCGTTCAAAGAACGCCACTATATTTGAATATATTTGACTTAATTTTTCGTGTATTTGGAGCGTCTTTTTGTGGTCAATTCATGTCAATACGGCGCAGCCGTCCGTTCAAACGAACATACTGTGTATTGTTGTCCCCGGCGACACGCCGGTTGTCTGTGGCGACACGCCATTGTTAATTGTTAATTATCTCAGTTTTGCCCCGAACTTATCCTCGAAGGTCTTCTGCAGGCGCTGCATGATGTTCTCTATCTGCTTGTCTTTCAGCGTGTTCTCCGGGTCTTGAAGGATGAACGATAGGGCGTACGATTTCTTCCCCGCCTCGAGGTTCTTACCCTCATAGACATCGAACAGATAGACATGCTTGAGCAGTTTGCGCTCAGTCTCGAAGGCCGCACGAGCGAGGTCGGCGAACTCCACTTGCTTGTCCACGAGCAGGGCAAAATCGCGCTTCACTTCGGGGAACTTCGGCAGGTCGTTGATGACGGGCTTGTACTGTTTATTCTGTCGGAGCAGTTGTTTCCAATCGAGGTCGGCAAAGAACACAGCGTCGTCGATGTCGAACTGCTTGAGCAGTTTCGGACTGACTATCGCCATGAATCCCAGCACTTTACCGCCCTGTGCCGTGATGGTCAGCCCGTCGGCAAAGAGTTCGTTATGGAATGGTTCGAGCGCACAGCGGGTCGGCTCTATCCCCATGCGTGTCAGCACGGCATCGATGTACGCGTGCAGCAGGTAGAATGTGGTCTTTTCGTCCTTATGAATCCACGATTGGCGGGTCTTGTTACCCGTAATCCACAACGCCAAATGCGGCTCCTCGCTGTACTCCACGAGGGAGTTCTCGGGGTTATGCTCACGAGCGGCGGGGTTCTTGTGGTAGTGGTAGCAGTTGCCGAACTCGTAGAACTTCAGGTCAGCATTCTTGCGGTTGGCGTTACGCTGAATCGACTCCAATCCGCCGAAGAGCAGCGTCTGACGCATCACTCCCAAGTCCTGACTGAGCGGGTTCTTTATCTTGACGCACTCCGCGAGCGGATAGGTCTCCAGCGGCTCGTAGTATGCCACCTTGGTCAGCGAGTTGTTCAGTATCTCATTGAATCCCTGTGCAGTAAGTTGCTCCGAGATACGCGTCTGCAGTTTCTGCGAGTTGGGCTTCGGGCTGTAACTGAGGTTCGTGTTCACCTTTTCGGGGAACTCCACATTGTTGTACCCGTAGATACGCAGGATATCCTCCACTACATCGCACTCACGCTGCACATCCACACGGTAACGAGGCACAGCCAAGTGCCAATCGTTGCCCTCCTTGCTTAGTATCTCTATCTCCAACCCACGGAGGATAGTTTCTATCGTTTGCTCGCCTATCTCCTTGCCTATCAGTGCATTCACACGCGGGATGTTTATTGTGACGGGGAACGGCTCGAACACGGTCTGCCCTTGGTCGCTCACCTCCATACTCACCTCGCCGCCTGCCACTTCTTGGATAAGCAATGCGCAGCGTTTCAGCACATAGAGGGTGTTGTTCGGGTCGCAGCCACGCTCGTAACGGAACGAGGCATCGGTCTGCAACTGGTGACGGCGGGCAGTCTTACGGATGCACACGGGGTTAAAATAGGCACTCTCAAGGAATACGTTGCGGGTTTGTTCGGTAATGCCCGAATGAAGACCGCCAAATACACCGGCGATGGTCATCGGCTCATGGGCGTTGCATATCATCAGGTCATCGGCGGACAGTGTGCGCTCCACCTCATCGAGCGTGATGAACTTGTCGCCCTCGTGGGCTTTGCGGATTATTACATGGTGGCCTTCTATCTTGTCGGCGTCGAACGAGTGCAGTGCCTGCCCTGTCTCGTGCAGCACGAAGTTGGTGACATCCACCACATTGTTAATCGGGCGTAAGCCTATGGTTGTCAGTGCTTTTTGCAGCCATTCGGGAGACTCCTTAATGGTTACGCCTTGTATGCTGACACCCGTATAGCGGGGGCAATCGACAGTGTCCTCTATCGTAATCTCAATGGGCAGATTGTGGTTCTGCACGCGGAACGCATCCACACTCGGTTTGGTCAGCGTCAGTTGCGTGCCGTGCGCGAGATAGTAGGCGTAGAGGTCGCGTGCCACGCCGTAGTGGCTGATAGCGTCCGCGCGGTTCGGCGTGATGTCCACCTCGATGAGCGTGTCATCCTCCACATGGTAGTACTCCTTGGCGGGCATTCCGACGGGCGTATCAGCGGGCAAAACGATAATCCCCGCATGGTCTGTACCCACGCCTATCTCGTCTTCCGCGCAAAGCATACCGAGCGACTCCTCGCCACGAATCTTGCCGCGCTTGATGGTGAAATGCTCATCGCCGTCGTAGAGAACGGTACCGATAGTCGCCACGATAACTTTCTCACCGGCAGCCACATTGGGCGCACCGCAGACAATATGCAGCGTGTGCCGCCCTTGCTCATCCGTGACAGCCCCTTGTGCCTCTGCCGCACCGATATTGACTTCCGTGATATGCAAGTGGTCGGAGTTGGGGTGTGCCACACAGGTCAGCACTTCGCCCACCACAATGCCTTCCAAACCTCCTTTGATAGTCTGTACTTTCTCAACAGTCCCGACCTCCAAGCCGATAGAGGTGAGTACCTTGGCTACGGTATCTGCGTCATCCGTCAGATTGATGTAGCGTTTCAACCAATTATACGATATATTCATAGCAATACTTTATTTCAATACTTTATT
>CAVFIY010000278.1:0-3086 GCA_963622435.1 Bacteroides uniformis
TGTACGCATCGTCGGAGCGGCGACGGCGTGCGGCGGTGTAGTGATTCACCATCGAATCCATCGAGCCGGGCGAGATGCCGAAGTACAGACGGGGTCGCCCGAGTTTGGTAAAGTCGCGGTAGTCGCCTCGCCAATCGGGTTGTGGCACGATGGCGACACGGTAGCCCGCAGCCTCCAGCGAGCGCCCGATGACGGCAGCACCGAATTGCGGGTGGTCGATATACGCATCGCCCGAGAAGAGGATCACATCCACCTCGTCCCAGCCCCGCAACTCCAATTCTTTTTTGGTCGTCGGCAAGTATTTCTTCAGGTCATATTCCACCGCTATCTATATCTCCCAATTCCTAATTCCTAACTCCTAATTCCTAATTACTACTGTTGCAATAAAATGAACAGGAGCAGCACATCCGGCAGCCCGGGGGCGTGGGTGTCCTCACCCGCGACGGTTTGGAACAAACCGATTGACTATGCAGTGCCGAGTCCTCCACGCCATTCATTAGACTTTCCTATCGATAATATGTTTCAATCGAGAATTCTTAATTCTTAATTCCCAACTCCCAACTCCCAATTCTTAATTCTTAATTCATAATTACTCCAAGACCATTTCCAGTTCGCTCTTCAGTTGCGAGAGTAGGGGATTTTTCTCCACCATGAGTTTGTATTTCTCTGACGAGGTGAAAGCCAACTGTTCCCGTTGATAGTGAGCGAGTTCGACGCTTATCTCCACGAGGTCGTTCTGCAAGGCGTCGTGCAGCAGGTGGTGAATCTTGTCGAGGTTTTGTTTCATCTCTTGCTGCTGCCAGGGGTTGGGCATTTGGATAGTCGCGTGTATGCCGTCTGCCGCGAGGGTGGGGCGATAGTCCGGAATCAGCGACCGCAGACGCGTTCCTTTCTCGAAGTGCTTTGCCAGACCAACCCACGCGTCATTGAATTGGTCCGCCCGAAAAGGGGTTGTGCGCTTTGCCTCCGTCGGTGTGTTTTGCGCCGACGGCACAGTCCACACGCTCGGCATCGCTCCTACACTCGGCATGGCATTCATACTCGGCATCGCTCCCATCGTCGGCATTTGAGGAACGGTGGGTGGTTGCGGTGCAGCCTTGGGCGCAGCGGCAGGCTTGGGCGGAACGGTCATCGGGCGTGTCGGGGCTTTCGCCGCAGTAGCAGCAGAACCCGCCGACCCCGCCGAAGCCCCCCCGACTGCAGGCAGGGGTTGTGCCGCCTCTTGCGTGATGGGGTTCGCCACCAGTTTGATGATGGCCAACTCCACCGTCAGGCGTTTGTTGCGTGCGGTGCGGTAGTTGATGTCGCAGGTGTTGAGTATATCCAGCGCACGGAACAGCCATTGCGGCGTGGTGCGTTGTCCTTGCTCGGCGTAATGCTTGCGGATATTGTCCGAGGTCTCGAGCAGTTGCACCGTCTGCGGGTCTTTGGCCATCAGCACATCCCGCAGGTGTTGCGCAGTGCCGACGACGAAGTTGCCCGCGTCGAAACCCTTGGTCAGCACCTCGTTGAGCAGCAGCAGTGCGCCTGTAACGTCGTGTGCCAACGCCAAGTCCACGAGGCGGAAATAGTAGTCCGAGTCCAGTACATTCAGTACCTCAATAGCCCGTTCGTAAGTAATCGTCTTGCCGCAGAAAGAGACCAGTTGGTCGAAGATACTCAACGCATCGCGCATACCGCCATCTGCCTTTTGGGCAACGATGTTCAGTGCCTCTTCCTCTGCCTCCACGCCCTCTTGACGGGCGATATTCTGCAGGTGCGCAACTGTGTTCGCTACAGTCATGCGGGCGAAATCGTACACCTGGCAGCGGCTCAATATAGTAGGCAGCACCTTGTGTTTCTCCGTCGTCGCCAGGATGAAGACGGCGTACGAGGGCGGCTCTTCGAGGGTCTTGAGCAGGGCGTTGAATGCACCCGCCGACAGCATGTGTACCTCGTCGATGATGAAGACGGAGTACTTACCCACTTGGGGCGGCACCAGCACTTCGGAGATGACTTGGCGTATGTCATCCACCGAGTTGTTGCTCGCCGCGTCTAACTCGTGGATATTGAACGACCGTTGTTCGTTGAACGCGCGGCACGACTCGCACTCGTTGCAGGCGTCGAAGTCGGCGGTGGGGTGCAGGCAGTTAATGGTCTTGGCGAAGATACGGGCGCAGGTGGTTTTTCCCGTCCCACGGGGGCCGCAGAAGAGGTAGGCGTGCGCCAGTCGGTTCTGCCGAATGGCGTTTTGCAGGGTCTCTGTGAGTGCCTGCTGCCCAACCACCGTCGCAAAGGACATAGGGCGGTATTTCCGTGCCGATACTAAGTATTCACTCATGAAAAATAGGTGTGTAGGTAGTTTTATAATGCACAATGCACGCTTTGAGTGTCAGCAGCCTGGGGGCGTGGGTGTCCTCACCCGCGGCGGCTCGTCAGAGCCGGTTGACCATACGATGTGCAATTTTAGCGCACAAAGTTACAACTTTTTCTCCATATCTGCAACACCTAATTCAATAATGCCGCCTATCCTCTTATAATCAGTTCTTTTCTTTCTATTACTGTCCGGTAAACCTCCAACTTTATTCGATACTAAACGGATAAAAAATCGGCTGGTTCTTTTTGTAGAATCAGCCGTTCGTTGTAATTTTGCATTGCATAACCAAAAAACTTACAACGATGGGCAAAATTACAAATTATTCCGGACAGCCGCAATACCTTCAGATACTTAATCTGGCAAACCGTTCCAAAATCCAATCCCTCGGCAAACAAAACGGGTACGATCGTTATGTAAAGAAATTAGATGGCTACACCCACTTTGTAGCCCTGCTGTTTGCTGTCCTTATGCGGTACGATTCTTTGCGTGAAACGGTTATTGGTCTAATGGCAGAGGCACAGAAACTGCAACATTTGGGTATCAACTATTTGGTTCGGCGCAGCACGCTATCCGAAGCCAACAACCGAAGAAAGAGTTCTTTTTTCGGCGAGATATACAAAAACCTGTACAACCAATATCAAGGATGTTTTAGCGGACAGCCAAAGTGAGAACTGGGTTAAACGCCTGTATATTATGGATTCTACCACCATTTCCCTTTTCTCGAATATTC
>CAVFIY010000279.1:0-3080 GCA_963622435.1 Bacteroides uniformis
TGCGCATCCGCGCGACAGACCCGCGTATAGGTTGCAAGAAACTCTATGTGATGTATGCCAAAGAGTTTGCGCAGGCAAATCCGTGGGGCAAAGACCATTTCCTACGCTTGTTGGCGCAGCGCGGTTTGAAACTGCGCAGGCGGCGCTCCAATGTGCCACGAACCACGGACTCTCGGCATCATTTTCCGACTTATCCTAACCGTATTTGGAGCGTTATCCCGCAGAAAGCCAATCAGATATGGGTATCGGATATCACCTACATAAAAGTATGGGATGATGTAAAGCAGGGGAAGTACCATTTTTGCTACTTGTCATTGATAACGGATGCGTACAGCAAGATGGTTGTGGGTTACGCCGTAGGCGACTCCTTGGATAGCATTCACCCGTTGGCGGCACTGAAGATGGCACTCGGCACTCTCCCACAGGACTTTGACTGTAGTGGTCTGATACATCATTCGGACAGGGGCGTACAGTATGCAGGCAGCCAATATGTGCAGGCGTTAAGCAGCAGGCATATCACCATTAGTATGACAGAAAACGGCAACCCAAAGCATAATGCGATAGCGGAACGCATCAACAATACCATCAAGAATGAGTTCTTTGCCAAGTTGCAATTTACCTCCTTGAACCAAGTGCAGCAAGAGGTGGCAAAAGCGGTGGCGTTTTACAACACACACCGTCCGCATTGGAGTCTCAACGGTATGACTCCTGCGGAAGCCGCTTTGCAAGAGGGGGAGATACGGAAATGTTGGCATAGTTATCGTGAAAATGCGATTAAAGAAATGGCAATGTAAGATAATGATTGGCAGTGTGCAAAAAGATATGTACCTTTGCACGCAAAATATGTACACGATGAGCAGGTAGGCAAAAAAAGGAAATCTTTTATCGTTTAGTTGCCCGCGGGCAACTAAACGATAAAAACCCCTCTTCCGAAAGGAATAGTCAACCTCTCTTCGGATTAAGTTTAACACCGAGTCAACTTAACTCCGACATACCATCCAAAATAGTCAACCTAATTTAGGACAAGACATGCGCTAAATGTTTCGGCTATGCTTCGGTTATGCTTCGGTTATGCTTCGGTAATGGTTCATAGTTGACAGCACTCTGACAGGGGCGGAATGGCTTTATAGTCATTTTGCAGTTCGGATATTTCCCCACCCCGTCCCTCCCCCTAATGCCATCCAAAAAATTCAATTATTGTGCGGCTCCCTAAACCGCATACTACGCAATCCCCCAAAAATGGATCTTACGCCTATTTCCTTTCTGTTATTTCCCTGTTGTTTCCCTGATGTTACTCTGCTCTTAGTTTGTTCATAATACAACTTTGCAATGAGAACACAATATAAGCCAACTCTCTACAGAAGACCATCCGCCCGCCCCGAAAATGTTCTATAATGCTTAGATAATCTAGCATCTCCCAGCCTCCTTTGTAGGACATAGGCGGTCGCTCGGACATTCACGCCCGCAGAGTGGAAATGTGCCTCATTAAGCACATAACGATGAATAATCTATAAATATATGACAGATTTAACTGGCGTAAGTGATAAAAGTGTATAATTTTAGGGGGGGGTATTGCTTAATGAAATAAAAGCATTATCTTTGCAATGTGAAGAATGTAAAAGAGAAATAGAGGAATAGCACACGAACAGAGCCAAGACGGAAAATAGTGTTCAATTTTACGGCACAATAAACGAGGATATACAAATATAATATATCAATAATTCTATAAACTAAAATTCAATTCCGTATGAGAAAGAATTTATTATCTATGTTTGCTGTGGCAGCGGGGCTGCTAATGGCGACATCTTGCTCAACAAAGCAAGAAGAGGAAGTAACAACAGGCGGCGAGGCAGTCGTTACATTCACTGCGCAACTGCCGAGCGGCGTAAACAGTCGTGCACCCCAAAAGACTACAGAGGCGGCAACCGAATTTGGCGACGGTAAGACCGCAACCCGCCTGCAGTATGCGGTGTACAAGGTAACAGAAGACGCAGAAAACGGTTCTAAATGGGAACTGATAAAGGAATTGTCAAAAGACGAAGACTCAAAAACGCTTTCTGACCTAAAGGCTACTGTGTCGTTGCAGTTGGTGAATGGTAACACCTACGCAGTGGCATTTTGGGCAGATGTTGAAAAGGAGTCTATTTACTCCTTTAAGAAGGAAGAGTTCAAGATTACGGCGGACTACACCAAAGAACCTACTTCGAGCAACGAGAGTTACGATGCATTCTATGCCGTGACGACATTCAAGGTAAACGGTTCTTCGCAAATGCCCGTTGAGTTGAAGCGTCCGTTTGCGCAGTTGAACATCGGTACTGCTGACTTGACGGCGGCGAAGGATGCCGGATATGTGGTAGAGAAAGCAGCCGTAACGGTAAAGACCTACAGTACATTTAACCTTAAGGACGGAAATGTAGAGGGCGATGCAACTGAAGTAAAATTCAATTTGGCTGAACTGCCGGAGGATGAGAAGTTCCCCGTTGACGATTATACTTACCTGGCAATGAACTACTTGCTCATGCCGAAGGACAAGCAAGCGGACAACACCGTTACTATCAGTTACGACAACGAGAATGTCCCTGCCCGTACATTTGAGAATGTTCCCCTGCAGCGTAACTACCGCACGAATATCTACGGTAACCTGCTGACCTCGACGACCACATTCAATGTGGAAATCAAGCCGGTGTTTGACGAAAGAGCCAACGATGTGGAGATTTGGGATGGTAAGACCACCAGAAAACCGGAACTTAACGACGAGGTATTGGAAATCTACTATCCGTCCGAGTGGGCTTATTTGTGCGCAAATGGCTATAATAGTACCGATGCCACCACTACTACAAAAGAAGTAACTAAATCGATTAAGTTGATGGCAGACCTCGATTTCGATGGTTATGACCTTGGAAGTGTTACATTATCCGGAAACCTAACTGTAGACGGTCAGGGACATACTATCAAGAATGTACGCTTGGTAGGCGATAATTCATGCCCGACAGCAGTCGCTGAAAACTGGGGTACTTATCATGCAAGTTTGTTCTGCTCTCCTATCGCCGGTACTTATGTGGTTAAAGATTTAACCGTAA
>CAVFIY010000280.1:0-3077 GCA_963622435.1 Bacteroides uniformis
GGCGGAAACTCTTGGCATACGCGCCCTCCCAAAGGATTTGAACGGTATTGAATTGGCTCTGCTCTGCCATCTCGCACATCCACCACTGGTCGTCATTATGAGCGGATTCCCAACGCGAGCCCTCGTCGCCGTCGTTACCTGCAGAAGCCGTCCCATCAGAGGCCGTAGCCTTCTCGTTAAGAACGACATTGTACTTCTTGGTAGCAGCACCGTCGGCATAGTAGACATGGAAAACAACCTTTGTATTGGTGCCATACACAACCGTCACTTCGGTTTCTTGGGCTGTGAAAGCAGAGAGGTAAAGTACAATGCCTGTACCTTGTATTTTGCCTCCAACGGTGCAAGATGTAATTTCCGATGGGAAAGTCATATAGATACCTGCCTCACCAGCCCAATCGGGCTTCTGGATATTGATAACGGTGGGGATGTTATTCACCGTCTCCACTTTGTACTTATTGGAGTATGCGCCACTGCCGGCACCATCGCCGACGAACTGGTACTGATTCCAATCGACTGCTGCGAAAGCAGTAACCGATGCACACAGCCACATAACGGCTATGGCAATGAATTGAATCGTGAATTTCTTCATGGGTGTGAAATGAATTAAATTAGTAAATATGTTTATTTTGTTTGTGTTGAACCTTATTTATCCAATTATCATACGATTGCGTTCCGTTGAGGGAGTAGCAGGCATATTCTCGGCAAACGGTTTGTTCCAAACCGCCGCGGGTGAGGTGAAGCGGAGGACAGGTGTGTGCGCAGCACACACTGAGTGTCCGAAGCGAGCGAAACCCAGTGGGCTGAGCAAGAATTCCTTAGTCCACAACCCACGCCCCCAGGCTGTCGGATGTGATGCCCCTGTTCATTTTATTGCAACAGTAATAGTATTGAATCGTTTTTCTATAAGAATATACGGATTACTCTACGACGGTGCCGAGGGCGGTGTAGGTGATGCCGTTACGAACGATGAGGAGTTGACCGTTGCGGAGGAGTTTGCGGCTCGGGGTGGCTGCGGTTTCGACTTGCTCCACTGCCGTCGAGGAGTCGGTACACAGTTGCGATGCCGTCACATTAAACGGGTCGATAACCCACTGACCGTCGCCCACATCGGGCGTGTGCCAAAAGACATTGCATGAGAAATCGAGGCTTGTCAGTCCGTCGAACACCAACTCGGTGGTAACGACCGTACCCGATTTCTTTGTGCCTGCCACTTTGGTCGTGCCGTTGATTATGACTTGATACCAGTCGATGACGGCATTGCCGTTGGTCTCTATCTTCACGCCGACAGAGGTATCGCTCTTCTTCGACAGCGTCAGCAGGATACGCCCTGCGGGGTCGCCGAAGTCGGCATTACCGAGATGCCCTGTGGGGAAAGCGCAGTAAGTAAGGGACTGTGTCGAGAAAGAAACCTCTTTGTAGTTCTCCGAGAGCAGTCCCGTGGTCTTAAGGGCGTAGATTTGCAGGGTATAGGCTGTACCGCTCGCAAGCCCCGTGATAGTGATTTGTCCGTCCTTGGGGGCGAAAGAACCGATTTTGGTTTCGTTATTCTGCACCTGATAGAGTGCGATGCTGTCTGCGGGCGTAGCGGAAACGGAAACGATAGCACTGTTGTAGGTGGCACTGACGAAAGCGGCACTCTCCATAACAGGGGCTTTGGTGTCCTTTTCGCCATCGCCGCAAGTACCCCACTCGATGTCTTTGATTTCGCCAAAATTGACCTCACCCGGCATCATAACATAGAGCGGATTGTAGATAACGGGATCGGAATCCGCAGCAATGGTGCAGACAATCTTCGTGTCGGTGTTGGTGGTAATCGTGTTACGGATATCCACTGCACCCGGGTTGTAGAATGTACCGCCAAGACCGGCAAGGTTCTCGCCCTCGATAGTCAGGCGATAGTTGCCGACCGAGAGTTTCTCGCACGAGAGGTAAACGGTGTTCGTGCCTTGAGTCAACTCCTTATGGCAATAGACCGTAGCGGAGACAGACGCTGCGCCGAGCCATGCTGCGGCGAGCAGAAGCATTAAGCATAAATTTCTTTTCATGGTAATTGAATTAAATCAGTTAGTAATTATGTGAATTTCAAGCCCGGCGTAGCCGTGGCTTCGGGTTGGCTTATGAGGCAAACAACTACTGCAAGCGGAAACGGACAGGTGTGCCTTCGGCGGAGTTGGGGGCTATCCACAGGCAGAAGTCGCCCTGCTCGGCGGAATGTACATACTTGCCATCGGCACCGAGTGTAACGCCTTCTGCCAGGTGCCAATACGCCAAGTCGTCCTCTGTGAGTGTGAACTGCACCGTGCGGCTCTCGCCTGCGGGGATAGCCACCCGCTCGAAGCCTTTGAGTTCGCGAACGGGGCGGGTCAGGCTGCCTACGAGGTCGCGGATATAGAGTTGCGGCACGGCGACGGCATCGGTCGTACCCGTATTGCGGATAGTGCAAGTAGCCGTAAGCGACTGCGACTTGCCCGCCTGCAGGACGGTGTCGGAAAGAACGGGTATGCTGTACTCGAAGGTGGTATAGGTAAGTCCGTAACCGAAGGGGTAGAGCGGCTTATCGCCATACTCAAGCCAGTAACTGGATTCGCCTAACGAGAACTGCGGCGCACCAACGGGGATTTGGTCTATCAGCACAGGGTGGTCGGTGGGACGACCCGTGTTCTTCTTGTTATAGTACATCGGGATTTGTCCCTCTGCCTGCGGGAAAGTCATCGGCAGACGACCCGACGGGGCAACTACGCCCGTGAGCAGGTTCGCCAATGCCGGCCCTTGCATGGTGCCGCCGTGGAACGCATACAGCACGGCATCAACACAATCGATATCCGCACCGATACAGAGCGGACGGCCTGCCATGACAATCAGCACGACGGGTTTGCCTGTCGCCTTAAGCGCACGCAACTGCGCCGACTGGTCGCCCGGCAAGTCAAGATGCGCACGGCAGCGTGCTTCGCCCGAAAGGATACTCTCCTCGCCGCCGAAATAGAGAATGACATCCGCCTTTTTCGCTTGGCGGGTCAGTTCTGCGATATTGCGCTCGCTGACCTCACGCGACCAATGCTTGCCCTGCTGCTCGAGGA
>CAVFIY010000281.1:0-3065 GCA_963622435.1 Bacteroides uniformis
ACGCTGCAAAGGTACGGATGTTTGGCGACATGCGCACTATGGTTCTTGGAGAGTTGCCGACAACTTGTTGGCTATATGTTGGGCAATTAGTCGGAAGGTAGTCGACGACCGCTTGTAGATGTGGTAGTTGGCGAGGTAGGCGTAGATAGTCTCGGTGTGCTTCCGTGCAAGAAAGCGGGCGATGTCGTTGGCGCATATCCCGTATTGGTGGCAGAACCACACAAAGAGCGTGCGAGCGTAGAGCACCTCGGTGGGCTTACACTTGCTGCGAATGATGTCAGCGGAGGTTTCGCAATGGTCGGAGACGACTTGGAGAATGTGGTGGAGAATTTTGCTTTTCATTGGCTTGGATATTTAGTGGGTTATGATTGCGTCTATTCTCGCAGGTATGCGGTTACCTCGTTGCGGAACTCCTCCATGGTGCGGCAGACGGCTACCTTGTTGCCGTAGGCTTGCAGGCGGGGAATAATCGCCTTTTGGTGCTCGGACAGTCTGCCCGCCTTGCCGTTTTTCATCTCGATGTAGAGAGCCGAAAAGCCGTTGCGGGGAATAGGAATGCACAAGTCGGGAATGCCATGCACTACGCCCTCCGCCACCAACTTGCGGGCTGTCGTCTTGGTGGTATATGCCCCGTTCGGTATAGCATAGCAGAGCACATCGGGGTGCTGTAAATGCAACCAACGCAGGCACTCCACCTGCAAGGCGTGTTCCGACTGTGCCGACTTGCCCTTGTTCGACTTGTCCCACAGAGCGTGCAGTTCGTCAATCGTGTATGTTTTAGTATTCATAGCGTGTATAAAAAACGACCACTCAAATACTGAATGGTCGTTTCGATAACTAATGAGATTAAAATTATTCCTCCCAACCGAAATCAATCGGCAATTGCTGATTTGGGGTTGGATAAACTGTGTCAAGCATATCCATAAACCTACTCCAATTGTAATGAGATGCAACAGCAAGCGCATGAACAGCCTCTAAATGCCGTTGTAGTCTTGGCTTGCCTATTTCTTCTGTAAGGAATTGGTGGTGCTTGTAACTTCTATGCCCATTTTCATTCTTCGGATTTACTCGTTGCAATTCGTTGTATATAAGTGGCGCAATACGCTTATATACAATATCGTTTATCCATAGTCCAACAACACCCGGGCGTTGATTCGTTTTTGTCCAAGTCCAATTATGCATTTTGTACAAGTCCTCAAAAAATGTATCATCAAAAGTTTTTACCCACTTTGCAGCCTCCTCCGACATAAATTGATTGAGGAATTTCTGCAACTCATCCTTTGCTTTCTCCTTTGCCTTATCGTACCCTGTTACCTCATCTATCAAAGCAATGATACCGACCTTTGCAACAGAGCGGATAATTATGTTTGCGTGCTCAATTAAACTTTTATCCGCAGCTCCATATTCTCCGGCGGAAAGTATAGCATTGCATAGGTCTATCAGCAATGTTGCCTCATACCCGTAAGTCATTGATTGTGAACCGCCTGCGCCCGCACGGATAAATGGTATAGGGTTGTTTAATCTATCCAAAAGTCCGGGGTCGATATATGCTGCCATAGCAGAAC
Organism: Bacteroides uniformis; assembly: GCA_963622435.1. Taxonomy (GTDB): domain Bacteria; phylum Bacteroidota; class Bacteroidia; order Bacteroidales; family Paludibacteraceae; genus Colicola. The sequence continues at coordinate 1,566 of CAVFIY010000281.1, forward strand.
TATTTACAAATGTAGATAGCCATGTTCCAGATTGGCTACCACCTGCACCTATGGCTTTCTGAATACCACGCCCTGAAAAAACTCGTGTGCCGTCATCTAACACATAACACGGCAGCGATAGATTTCCTAATAGCAATGGGGTTTTATCCGACCCATACTTTGCTGTGCGCATTTTAGGGCTAATTGTTCCCAATGGGACATCCAATGCTTGCGCAATTTTCTGCAATGTGGAAAGAGTTGCCGACCCATTGATAGCCTTTGATAATCCTATCTCGGACATACCTATTTTTTCGGCTAATTCTTTTTGCGCAATACCTTTCTCTTTCAAGATGTTTTTGATACTGTTTTCCATAACCTTGTATTTTTGCGCAAAGTTACATAATATAATTTATATACGCAAGCATTTTGCGTATTATTATCTTTTGACCATTCAGTATGTCAAAGACCTCTTTCTAAACCAACCGAATTCGGTGAGTTTATGCCTTGTTAGTCTATATCATCTAACCTGCCTACGCAGGAGTAGTATTGAAAGTCCCCCGTGTCGGGCTGAACGAGCCAATAGTAATAGTCCTCGTTGGTTATCTGTACTCCCGTCAGCAGATACTTCTTGCCTCTAATGCTATACTCTTTCAGGTGGTTTGCCCGAACCTCTTGGCAGATAGTCTGCAGATTATTGCCACTGTCTTCCAAACGCAGTTCTCCGTCTGCTATTTGGCTTAATTCCTCGTACGACAAGTGATACTGTACCAAAGGGCAGGACAGCATTTGCGGGTTTCTCCGCTCGTAGTATTTGATAATCTTGCGCTCTGTTTCCTTGAACTCGCTCAAAGAACGACAGATATGTACTCTCGCTTTCATACGCTCATGCCTTGTAGTTGTCGATGGTTTGGTTGCGGTTGCCGAAACGATTGAACGAGATGTGTATCCACCTCGTGCCGTTCGCATTGACCTCGTATAGAAGCTGGTCATGAGGGCGGTCATCCAAGATACGGAATAGTTTGCGCAGGTTCGCCACGCCTTTGACTTGCAGGTCTGCCGCCTCTCCCCGCAGGTGTTGGCTCGTAGGCTTGCCTCCCACGGCTCGGTTGAGTTCCGCACAGCGGTAGCCGCTCGTGATGTAGATAGGCGCACCGAATGCCGCACGAGCAGGCTCTAACACATTGCGACACAAAGCACGCAGGTTATCTACCACCTCCTCGGTGGGCGTGTTGTCGATATGGCGTTGCTCGGCTGTCTGCGAGCGGGTCATCTCCTCTAATGTAAAATGTGGGGTAAGTTGTTGCATAATTCAAAATTTTTCCGTACCTTTGCCATTGAAAACAAACAAGATTTTCATAGTTAAGGAAGTAGGATTCCAAAGACAGTCCCCCGCTGCGACAGCGTGGGGCTTTTTCTTTCAGTCGGTGTCGGTGATGATGTACCATAGCCCGTAGAACAGTGCCGCCACTGCCAAGAACGGCAGGGCGACTATCGTGCGCAGGTGGTTCGAGAGCCTGCGCA
>CAVFIY010000282.1:0-3064 GCA_963622435.1 Bacteroides uniformis
AAGTAGGGCTTGCGGCCACGCGGCCACGCAGAGTACGATTTCAAGATACTCGGCAATGCGTTCTACGCCGACGCTAATCCGCATCCTGAGAAAGGCAAGGGCGGCAGTTGTGAGCCGGGCATTGTGGAGGTTTCTTTCGACCGCAACCAAAACGGTATTCCCGACGACGAGTGGTACGAGTTGGCAGGCAGTGCCTATCGCCACACCGATACCCGCCACCACTATAGCATTACTTATTTCCGTCCTGATACCGCCAAGGAGGCAACGCCAAAGAAGGGTACGCCGCTAACGGACACGACCTATATCGCTTGGCACGACAACTATGGCGATAGCGGCTATGTAGTGAAGAATGTGTATCACAAGCAGGACTACTACCCAAAATGGATTTCGCAAGACAGCCTGACGCTTTCCGGTACTTGCTTACCGCCAAATGGTTTCGACGAGTCGGGGGCAGGGAACTATTATGTCCTCTATGCGTTCGATTGGGGATATGTGGATAACCATCCCAACGACTCCACCGACTTGATTAGTTTCAATATCGAGTGGGCAGTGGATGCTGACGGCAATTCGGTTTACCTCCCGTGCATTGACTTTGTACGGGTATATACAGCAGAAAATCAGTCGTGCGGGTGGATAGGCGAGACCAGCACCGAACTATCGCGTGCCGAGGACTTGCATATCCCCGAGAAACAATGGTAATACCTTTTTAGGGTGTCAAAAACACACTTCATATAATAGTAATCCCTTTTAGGGTATCAAAAACAATCCCTAACATATCCAAAAACACAAATGAAACATTCTTTCCTCCTGTGGCTTTCCCTCAGTTTGGCAGTCGGTGCTTTTGCCGAGGCATCCTATACATCGGGCGTGTTTATCCTCAATGAGGACTGGTATGGGCATAACAATTCCTCGCTTAACCACTTGAGCAATACGGGTGAGTTCTCGTATCGTATTGTGCAGGCGGCGAACGAAGCACCTGCTTCGTTAGGGTGTACCTCGCAATTCGGTGCTATCTATGGCGACAGATTCTATTTCGTATCCAAGCAATCGCAAGACCCCGGAGAGACTTCCGCTCGTCAGGGAGCAAGGTTAGTCGTAGCGGACGCTACCACACTGAAAATCATCTATTCGATAGATACGCTGTTCGCTATCAACGGCAAGTACGCTGCGGACGGACGAGGCTTTGTCGGCGTGGACGAGAGCAAAGGCTATATCGGTTCGAGTAACGGTATCTTTGTCCTCGACTTTGTGGCGGGGAAGATAACCAAGCGTATTGCCGGCACGGAGAACCCGCTTATCACGGGTAAAGAGCAGTCAACAGACGGACAGGGTGCGCTCTACCGAAACCAAATAGGGATGATGCTCCGCACGCACGACTATGTCTTCGCCATTCAACAAGACGCAGGTATTCATGTGATCGACCCTGTGGCGGATACTATCATTACTACGATTCGCGGTTGTTTCTCGACCATGGTACAGTCCAAAGACGGGCGTATCTGGGCAGCACGAAATACGAATACCGAGGCGCAGACTTATCCGTACGGTTCTTCTGCGTGTGAATTGTGGCAGGGCAATGAACTGCTAGCCATTAACCCCGCAACACTTACCACAACGGCATACGACTTACGGAAACTCTCCGGCAATGAGGATTTAATCGTAGAGCAGACTTGGTATGCTTGGACTGCGGGTTCGCTAACGGCTTCCACACGAGAGAATGCACTGTTCTTTGGTTTTACGGACAATATATGGGACTGGTACAACGGGCGGGTACATATCTACCGCTTCGATATTGACAAACAAACGGTGACGGAGATTTATACAACAACCGATTTGGGCGACTACTATCTCTATAACAGTGGAATGGTACGGGTGTCCCCGCTGACAGGGAGCATCTATTTCGGTTGTTACAAGACTGCTGTGTCGAACAACGAGTGGATTTTCGGACAGATTACACCTACGGGACGGTTGGTGCGTACCTATACGCCGATTAAACACTATTGGTATCCTGCACTCTTTGTCTTCCCCGATCAGTATGCGCCTACGGTGTCCGACTTTGCGCCTCAAACACTCTCTGTCGGGCAGACTGTGGCTGTTCCGTTGGGGGCAATGGCAACGGATAAGGACAATCTCTCGGCGGCGATAACCAAGCGGGTGCTGTCCGTGTCCAACCCTGCTGCGCTGACGGCAAAAGTAATGCGTGATACCCTCTGGCTGACGGCGTTGGTGGAGAAAACTTCTCCCGTGTCGGTGGTGGTGCGCTTTAATTCCAACGGCAAGACTGTGGATAAGACACTCACGGCAACTGTTTCGGAGAGCAGTACCGCTATCGCCACTACCTCTGCTATCTCGGTGCGTACGCAGGGTGGGGCAGTGCTTGTTTCGGGTATCACTACGCCTACAACGGTGGCAGTCTATGATATGCTCGGGCGTTCGGTATATGCAAAGACTGCGACTACGGATGTGCGTATCGCTTTACCCAATGGGCTGTATGTGGTTCGCGTCGCAGAGCAAGCGTACGCTGTGATTATTCGGTAATACGCTTTTTGCTTGCCTGTGTGGGGTGCTTTGGTATATCTTTTGCTATTACCCGGTTTGGTATTATTTGAAAAGAAATACAATACAAAACATAACTAACTAAAACAATTACATTATGAAGAAATTTTTCCTCTTTTGTGCTGCTCTGCTTGCCATAAGTGCAGGTGCGGAAACCATTACGCTCGACCTCTCGACTGCCGAGAACGCTGCGTATCAGAAAATTAAGTACGAGACAAAAGACATCCCTTGCTATCTCGGCAACCTCAAGGATGTGATGGACAGTACCTATTCCGATGCTGCGGAATACAATAAATTTACCTGCAACAACACGAAGTTCTCGTTCACGCATTTGCCAAGCCAGAATTCGTGGGGCGGTACATCGTGGGAAGGCTTTACGCTCTCTAAGGTGGCTTCCGATACCTTAAATCAATTCGCTTGTATGGCGAAGGGAGGCTTGAAGGGAGAAGGTACACCATTCGTAGTGGGCTATTATTCCGAGTATTTTAATAACCCATCAAAAGATCAAATC
>CAVFIY010000283.1:0-3054 GCA_963622435.1 Bacteroides uniformis
TCTATCTTGTCAATGACGAGGCGGAAGTCTTCGGGGCGGTTCTCGAAATCGAGATTGTCAGCCTCAATGACGAGTACTTTGCCCTCGTAGCGATGGAAAATGAAGTCCTCGTACCGCTCGTTGAGGTCTTTGAGGTAGTCTATCTGCATGCCCTTCTCGTACTCCCGCCCGCGTTTCTGTATCTGCGCGATGAGGCTTGACACGGACTTGCGGAGGTATATCATCAGGTCGGGCATCTTCATCTTGAGTTTCATCAGGTCAAACAACTCCATATAGGTGTTGTAGTCCCGCTCCGAGAGGTCGCCACGTGCGTAGTTGTTGGCCACAAACACATACACGCCCTCGAATATGCTGCGGTCTTGCACGATGGTGTGCTCTGCCGCCTGCACGGAGAGCATGTCCTTGAAACGCTCTTTGAGAAAATAAGTCTCGAGGCAAAACGACCAACGAGGAATATCGGTGTAGTAGTCTTCCAGATAAGGGTTGAAGCGCACGCTCTCGAAGCGCGGTTCCCAGCCGTAGTAGCGAGCCAACATCTTGGTGAGGGTGGTCTTCCCGGCTCCGATATTTCCTGCAATGGCGATGTACATAGAGGTGCTGTGAGTCTTTCAACGGGTGAATGGGGTAGGGCAGAATAGGGCATTCCCACCGCCCCGTTGCATTTTGCTTGCAAAGATACTGCTAATTTTTGAAACTGGCAAACAATGCGCAATGCTAAATGCACAATGGTGGCGTGTCGCCACAGACAATAATGCACAATTCATAATGCACAATGCGCAATTCCTCATTCCTCATTCCTAATTAAAAAAGCGGCAGCCTGACAGTGTAAAACTATCAGACTGCCTCTTGCAGAAACTATTCTGGTAAACCTACTCCTCGTCGGCGTGTGCGGCGGCGTACTCTTTGAGCAACTTATCCTGCACATCGGCGGGAACGAGTTCGTAGTCCTTGAAACGCATCGTGAAGGTGGCACGACCGCCCGTGAGCGAACTGAGCGTCGTCGAGTACGAACTCAACTCTTTGAGCGGCACCTCGGCGTGCAGGCGGGTGAATTTCTTCTCCGTCTCCATACCTAAAACAAGACCACGGCGCCCCGTGAGGTCGGACATGACATCGCCCACCAAGTCGTTCGGGACAAAGACCTCGACCTCGTAGATAGGCTCCAACACCTTCGGGTCGGCATTGCGGAACGCCTCGGCAAAGGCATTACGGCCGGCAAGGCGGAACGAGATTTCGTTGGAATCAACCGGGTGCATCTTGCCGTCATAGACAATAACCCGCACGTCACGCGCATAGGACCCCGTGAGCGGGCCTTGCTCCATGCGGTCCATGACGCCCTTCAAAATAGCCGGCACGAAGCGGGCATCGATAGCGCCGCCGACAATGGAATTGACAAGAACCAACTTGCCACCCCAATCGAGATTGACCTCCTGCGTGTCCTTAACCGTGACGCGATACTCCTGATTACCAAACTTATAGGTGTCGCGAACGGGTACGCCCTCGCTATACGGCTCGACAATGAGATGTACCTCACCGAACTGACCCGAGCCGCCCGACTGCTTCTTGTGGCGATAGTCGGCACGCGCTGCCCGAGTGATAGTCTCGCGATAGGGAATCTTGGGTTCCTCGAAGACCACCTGCATCTTCTCGTTGTTCTCCAAACGCCATTTGAGCGTGCGCAAGTGGAACTCGCCCTGTCCGCTGACTATGGTCTGGCGCAACTCCTTGGACTGCTCGATGACCCATGTGGGGTCTTCCTCGTGCATACGAGTGAGCAGCGCAGCGAGTTTCTCGTTGTCCGCCTCGTTGACGGGGCGAATGGCACGGCGGTAGCGGGGCTGCGGGTACTGAATGGCGGCATAGCGATAGTCGCAGTCCTTGGCGTTGAGCGTGTTGCCCGTACGGGTGTCTTTCAGCTTAACGGTAGCGGCGATGTCGCCTGCCGATACCTCATCGACGGGGATACGATTGGAGCCTGCCACCATATAAATCTGCGAGATACGCTCCTTGCTACCCCGCTCCATGTTCTGCAAATCGTCGCCGCACTTGACCGTACCCTGCATGACACGGAAATAGTTGACCTCACCGATATGCGGCTCGACGGAAGTCTTGAAGACATAGAGGCTGGCGGGCTTGGTCGGGTCGGGCGTAACGCCGACGCCATCGACCGTGGGATACGCAAAGCGGTCGGGGGCAGGCGCTATCGCCAAGAGGAAGTCCATCAAGCGACGGATACCCATATCCTTCAGACCGCTGGTGCAGATAACGGGGAACATCGAGCCGTCGGCATAGACCGACCGCAGGCCGTGCATGATTTCCTCGTCGGTCAGCCCCTCGGAGAGGAACTTGTCGAGCAGCGTCTCATCCGCCTCGGCGGCCTGCTCCTGCAACTGCTGGCGCATCTCCGCCACACGCTCCTGCTCGGCTGCGGGGATGTCCTTCTCCTCGGGCGCACCGCCTTCAGGTCCCCACACGAGCATCTTGCCCTTAAGCACATCGATAGCGGCATTGAAGCCCGCACCCGCATTGACGGGATACTGGATGAGCGTACATTTGTTGCCGAACTCCTCGCGCAACTGGGCGAAGACATTATCGAAATCTGCATCGGGGGCATCGCACTTGTTGATGACGAAAGCAAGCGGCTTGTGCAATTTCTCGACCATGCGGAAACTGTTCTCCGTGCCGGCCTCAACGCCCTTGTCGGCAGTCAGCACGATGAGCGCAGAGCCCACCATCTGCAACGCCGCCATAGTGCCGCCGCAGAAGTCATCTGCCCCCGCGCAGTCGATGATATTGAGTTTCTTGCCTTGGAACTCGATGTTGCAAACCGTAGAGAACACCGAGTACCCGTACTCCTTTTCCACGGGGAAATAGTCGCAGACAGTAGATTGCGATTCAATCGAGCCGCGACGCTTAATCACTCCACTCTCATAGAGCATGGACTCCATAAGAGTGGTTTTTCCCGAGCCGCTACCACCCAACATAGCGACATTCTTAATCTCGTTAGCCTGATAAACTTTAGCCATAATAGTGTTTTTTATTTAGGTATTAAAT
>CAVFIY010000284.1:0-3052 GCA_963622435.1 Bacteroides uniformis
ATGCACGCGCGCCCCAATGACTTCTATTTGGCCGTTCTTGTTCTCGCTATCCATTTTGGTCTTGTCCTCGGTATGTATTTGGGTTTTGTTCTCTCCGTCTATTCCTTCCTAATTCTTCATTCTTAATTCTTAATTCATAATTAGGACAGGTTCTTTTCCGCCTGCAAAGTTACACATTCTTTTTGACTCCTGCAAGAGGTCTGTTCAAGTCTGCCTTATTCATCCTGTTTGTCTTATTAGTCCAATTACGATAGGGGACACTCACGCCCCTAGGTGGCTGACTAGTTGTATGCGTTAATCTAGTTGTTTCTAGTTTTATGCGTTAATCTAGTTGTTTCTAGTTTTATCTAGATAGGCTAGACAGACTAGATGGGCTAGATGTTCTAGATTGGTTAGATGTTATAGGAGGTGTGGGCATAGTGTGTTATCTAAATGGCTTAAACGATACTCTATTCGGGACATAAAGTGCCTTTTGGCTAATTATATGCACAGGATATTGTCCCTTTGGAATATATTTTGTATGGTCTTTCGTAGCATTGGAACACGGCGTAAGGTGCTTGAAGACTCAAAGACGACACATTAAAAACGGCGGAATGCTTGAATACTCAAGTACCCTGTGTGAAATAATAGAACACCCTGTGTGAGATAATAGAACACCCTGTGTAAAATACTAAAATAGTCTGCGTATGATAACGAAAATACCGTATCGGAATATACTTATTTCGGATGACTTGGATGCACTGGTCAATGATGACAAAGTACCCGTGGCGTCTGCCCTTATCATTGTCTGCAAGCGCGGGCGGCTACGAGTGGAACTGAACCGCGAGAGTTACGAGATGCAGAAGGACGACCTGCTCTTCTGTATGCCCGATTTCCTCCTTGGGCATTACATGCACACCCCTGATTTTCAGTGTCAGATATTCTCTTTCACAACCGAGTCGCTCTCCGACATCGCCTACTCGTGTCTGCAGTTAGACGACAACTGGTACAACAAATACACTTTCCTAACCAATCACCCTATCATCCACCTCAACGAGCGGCGGCTGCAACTCCGAGAAGCCTACGAGCGGTTGGTAACGCTCTACATAGAGGAGACGGGTACATACCAAAAGCGCATTGCAGATATTCTGGCGCAGGCTATTATCTTCGAGATGATTTCGTGGATAAACGAGGCTATGCAGGAGCAGGGCAATGCCCTTGTATCGACGGAGAACAACACCTCCACCTCGCACACCACGCAACTCTTCTCGCAGTTCATGCACATGCTAGAGAGCAATCGCTCCTCACGGCACGCCGTTTCGTGGTACGCCGACCGTATGGCGATTTCCGCCAAATACCTGACTTATATCTGCAACCAAGTGGCAAAGAAAACCCCGTCGGAGATAATCAACGGAGTGGCTATTCGGGAGATAAAGCAGCGACTGCTTACTACCGATGCGTCTATCAAAGAGATTGCCTACACAATGGATTTCGCCACCGCCAGCAGTTTCTGCAAGTACTTCCGTATTCACGCAGGCGTCAGCGCACAGACTTTCCGCAAACAAGCACGAGAGATGAAAGGGTGAGGGCATCCAATGCACAATGCACAATGCTGAATGCACAATGCATAGTGGGGCAGCGCACGGTCAAACGGCTCTGACGAGCCGCCGCGGGTGGGGACACCCACGCCCCCAGGCTACCGGATGTTCGACCGCTTTTATGGGGGTTAATTAGTCTAATTGGTCTTATTAGTCTAATTAGTCCGATTAGACGAATTAGTCCAATAGGAGCAATGTCAATTCCCCTGTATGTTAATTATTAATTTTTAATTGTTAATTGCCGCTTCCCCGGCATGTTAATTATTAACTGTTAATTGTTAATTGAGTCTTCATACTTATCGAGGGCGGCGGACATGAGGGCGCGACCTTGCTCCACGATATCTTCGGCACGGTCGAAGTCAAAGGTCGTGAATGCATACTGCGGCATCTCGGCAATGATGTCGGGCGGGGTGAGTTGCAACGCAAGGTTCGTATTCTGCTGTATCTGCATATCTAACATCCTATCCACCATTGAGATATAGTTCACCGAGTTGGTCAAGCGGTTATTCTGCTCCACCTCTCTTTTCTGCCATTTAATGCTCAGCGTCTGTAACTGGGCAGGGAGCGTAATCTCATTACGCCGCAGCCATTCGGAGGCTTTCTCTATACTCGACTTGGTCTGCTCTTTCTTAATCGTCATACTGTCCTTGCCCGAGATATTCATCGCCACGAGCAAGTCCCCCCGTTGGCGTTTCACACGGTTGAGCGGCAAGGGGTTCAAGATACCGCCGTCGATAAGCAGCCGACGCCCTTTCTGCACGGGTTGGAAGAACAACGGGATACTGATACTCGCCCGTATCGCCTGGAAGAGGCTACCCGAGCGGAACAGCACCTCGTCGGCAGTGATAAGGTCGGCTGACACTATCGTGCAAGGGATAGCAAGGTCTTGTATCTGGCAGTCCGGCACCACTTTCTCCAACTCCCGTATCACTTTCTCCCCTTTCACCAACGAGTTGAACGAGATAGACAAGTCCACCATCTGGAAAATGGTCTGTCTATCGACCTGAAGAAACCACTGCTTCGCCTCGGGCAGTCGCCCTGCGGCATACATACCCGCTATCATCGACCCCATCGAGGTACCCGCAATACTCGTTATATGATAACCGCGTGCCTCTAACTCCTCAATCGCACCGATATGTGCCAAGCCCCGTGCGCCGCCCGAGCCTAGCACCAAAGCCACATTCTTCGTCTTTTTCATCGTATCTGCCATTTGGTATTCCTTGTTCCATTGCGCACAAAAAGTGTACCGACGAGTCGTCGGAGACAATAAGTTCCTCTTTTTTTTCAACGGACGGCTACGCGCCGGTGGCGTGTCGCCACTGACAACCAATACGAATAAGTTTCGCTCCAAATACACGAAAAATTAGATCAAATAAATTCAAATATAGGGCAGGCATACTTTTTTGTTTCGGTATGCCTGCTATCAAAGTGTTATATTCTCGGCTTTATCTACCGTGTATCTACCGTGTATCTAC
>CAVFIY010000285.1:0-3025 GCA_963622435.1 Bacteroides uniformis
AGTACATCAGCGAGTGCGCTTTCTCGGGCGACACTTTCAGTTGATACGGCAGGAATTCCTCATCGATGTTCCGCTCGGTGGTGATAAAGACCCGCCCGTGTTGCCGCAGATAGTCCACCAAGCGGCGTTTGTTCTCTATGGTCAAGCCCACAACGCCCACATCGTGGTGCGCCTTAAAGGCATTGAACCGCAGCACGAAATACGGCTCTACCTCTGTCACCGTGCCGTCCTGCAGCGTGTAATGAATGCCCGCCTCGTCCAACACTTTCGGGTCGGGAGTAAAGCGGTTCGGGTGCAGGTATGCCAACTCGTGATACGCAGGGTAATAGAGCGTTTTCTTCGACTTGCGGGGCGTGCCTTCGGGCGATAGAATGACATCGGCAAAGGGGTGTGCATACTTGGCAAACAGCGGCTCTACAGCATCGTCATCGTCATCCAAGATGATACTCTTCATCGCACACAGCCTGCTCACATGCGCCAAGGTGATAGAGGAGCCGATACCTATTTGGATATGCTCCCGCCGCACGATACGCAGCACTTCCCAATTGTAGCGCAGTTGCTCTATTGCTTTGCCCGCCAAGTGGTCGGACTTCTTGCCCAAGAAGATATACGGGATATGGTATAAATCAAGTAGTTGCCGTGCCGCAGAAATGTCCTTGACGGTTACTATCACCTTGTGTCCCCGCCCAATCATCTCGCTGTAGAAGTTCCTTAGCAAATGCACATGCGCCGGATGCGCAATATCTATCAGTATATTCATTATCCTATTATATGGTTTCTATCTCGCGAGGGACAGGCGGTTCTATAACCGCTATAGTTGCTATCGCCGCTATAACCGCTATAGCCACCCCAATCTACAGCCCGTTCTTCAAGAACTCTCGAATGTGCAAATGCGTAATGCCGTCCACATCGCTCCGCTTGAGCAGAGGCGTGGCGGAAATCACATACTTGGGGTAGTCATCGGCGATGAGGCGCAAGTTCCCGAACTCGCGTTTACTTGTTTCGTCTGTGTTCACCAGATATGCCACCTGCACATACGCCCGTTGATTCATTTTGGTGCAGACAAAGTCTATCTCACCGACGCGCAATTGCCCGACATACACCGTATATCCCAACCGTAGCAAATGCAGGTACACCACATTCTCTAGCACCTTTTCAATATCCTGACTGCGGTCGCCCCCGACTATCCAGTTACGCAGCCCCACATCGCCGAAATAGCACTTGCCGTTGTTCTCCAACATCTTCTTCCCGTGCATATCGAAACGCCCCACCTGGTGTATCAAGAAAGCCTCCGCGAAGTAGGACATATAACTCAATACGATATTGGTCGAGGCGTCTATCTGCTGCGATTTCAAGTACTTAGCAATACTGTTGGCGGAGTTGAGTTTACCCACGCTGTCCGCCATAAACGCTATCAGGTTGTTCAGGAACACCACATTCCGAATGGTGTGCCGTTCCACCACATCTTTGAGCATAATCGTATTGAATATACCCGACAGATAATCATAGACCATGGCTTCGTTCTCCAGCCCCACATTCCGCAACCCGGGCAGCCCGCCGTACTTGAGATATAGTGCCAACGCCTCATCGTTGTCCTCCATGCGGTGAAATTGTAAAAACTCCACATAACTGAGCGGCAGCACCTGTATTTGCTGATAACGTCCGCTGAGCAGTGTACTCAACTCGCCGGAGAGCATTTTGGAGTTAGAACCCGTAACAATAATATCCGTGTTCTCCTCTGTGCGATAACTGCGTACGGAATGTTCCCACCCCTCTATGTCCTGCACCTCGTCTATCAGGATATAGTTGTGGCAGTCGCTTTTCCATTGCTTGTCGATATAGTCGTTCAGTTGTTCGTAAGAGCGGATAAAGTTAAAGTCTTTCTTCTCTTTATCAATGGCAATGATATTCGCCCCCTTTTCCTCTCGGTGCCGTGCGATAAAGTCTTTCATTACATAACTCTTCCCCACCCGACGCTGTCCGACAAGGACAATGATTTGCCCCTTTCCTAACCAAGCATCTATTCTGTTGGCATAGTCCAATCTCGAAATAACATCCATAAGTCAAGCGTTTTAGAGGGGACTTTCATACGATACATCCCCTGCATTTTTATTGTCTATACACAACAAATTTTATGCCAACTGCATTTTTGTTGTCTATACGCAATAAATCTCACGCATATTGCATCTTTGTTGTCCATACACTACAAAGATGCACGCTTATTCTTTTGTCTTGTTATTGGGTTTGCCTTTCACTTTGAGCCTTATCTTGGCGACAAAGAAGTGGAGAGAGAAGTAGGTCTTTTTAGCAAATGCTTTTGCTTTTCCTATCCACGCATACTTTGTAAATACAAATCGAGGTACATAGGCGTACTGCGTTCCGAACTTTAACTTGTACGAAGCCATCCCGCAGAAGTTCAATACCCCCCCCCCCCTTCGCAGGTTTGCCAAGCGCATTGCCTCCCATACCATCAATTCATTCGGACAATGCTTTTGATACCTTTGATAACTTGCTCCCGTCCAATACGAACACTCTCCTTTGTCTATGCAAAATATGCCCGTTGACATAATTTGCTCCTCGCCGTTATCGTCTTTGCCTATCACTTCCAACATAATCACCCGATTGGGGAATAGCGACTCGCACAACGCCTGCATTCGGCTGCGCTGTTGTGATGGCTTCGGTCGCATACCTTTCTTTGCACACACCTCCACCAACTGTTTATAGTGAATGTCCGTAAAGTCGGCTATATCCTCAAACTGCGTAATCTCCCGCACATACAGCCCTTGTTTGCGGGCTTTATTGATACTGTACTTGCACGACTTATAGTGCAACCCTGCCCACATCTCCTCTTCGGATGTGTTCACGGGGACATACAGTGTAGGGCGCACCGTGTACGGAATACCCATTCGGTCTAATGTCTCCTGCCGACACTGTTCATCGGGTATCCAGTTTTGGAAAGTGCGTTGTAGTTGCCAATCGTCCACTTGCAGCAGCGAGGCTCTGTGCGTTGAGAACAGCCATTGGG
>CAVFIY010000286.1:0-3008 GCA_963622435.1 Bacteroides uniformis
CTTCGTTAGAATTCCTTAGTCCACAACCCACGCCCCCAGGCTGCCGGATGTGCTGTTCCACATTTATTGCAACAGAAATAACTCTTAATTGTTAATTGACTTCTCCCTGTTCTTTCCCTGATGTTACCCTGTTCTTACCATGCTGTTCCACTGTTCATTCATAATTCTTCATTCTTAATTCTTAATTAGGAGCAGTGGATGCCTCTGCGGACAAAAGTACATCTTTTTTTCGACATAAGCAAACATTCTGCGGAAAAATCTAAATACCTCATATAAATGGCATGTAATTTGTGCCTAAAAAGGCGTTGAAAACGGCATAATTGACCACTCATCGCCTATACCTTATTATAACTACACGCTACCAATTTATAACTACACGCGGCACAGATTTATAGACACGCACGCCTATTTATAAAACACGCACCCCTACCCTATGACACCCAAAGAAGTACTTCAACGCTATTGGCACTATGCGGATTTCCGCCCCCTACAGGCGGAGATTATTGCGTCCGTCCTAGCGGGGAAAGACACACTCGCCCTGATGCCCACGGGCGGGGGGAAAAGTCTGTGCTTCCAAGTGCCGACAATGGTTCTCTGCCACAATGCGAACAGCACAGAGCAGCAGGACACAAAGGGGCGGGATATAGAGGTGCAAAACATAAAGGGACAGGCTGCAGAGGAGGCGGGGCAGGGGCTGTGCCTGGTGGTGACGCCGCTTATTGCCCTGATGAAAGACCAAGTGGAGAATCTGCGGCAGCACGACATCCTCGCCGCCGCCATCTACACGGGCATGACCTTCGAGCAACAGCGCACCGCCATTGATAATTGCCTTTTTGGTCCCTACCATTTCCTCTATGTATCCCCCGAACGACTCGAGAGCGAGGACTTCCGCAAACGCCTCTGTCTGCTTCCTATTCGACTGATTGCCATAGACGAAGCCCACTGTATCTCCCAATGGGGGTACGACTTTCGCCCCTCTTATCTGCATATTGCGGACATTCGTACGCTGCTGCCCGATGTACCTATTCTTGCCCTGACGGCGACCGCCACGCCCGATGTGGTGGACGACATTCAGGAGCAATTGCATTTCCGCGAGAAGTGTGTGCTAAAGAAGAGTTTCCACCGCGACAACCTGCAATATATTGTCCGTTTCACCGAGAAAAAAGACGAACAAGTGCTGCATATCCTGCGGCATGTGGCGGGGTCTGCCATTGTCTATGTGCGCAACCGCAAGCGGGCAAAAGACATGGCGGAATGGCTGCAACAGCAAGATATTCAGGCGGATTACTACCATGCAGGGCTGACCCCGACGGAGCGCAGCGAGCGGCAGAGCAGTTGGAAACGCTACAACGCCGCGACGGCTGCGGACGCCACGCGCGTGATGGTCTGCACCAACGCGTTCGGCATGGGGATAGACAAACCCGATGTGCGCCTCGTGATACACTACGACCTGCCCGACAGCCTCGAGGCGTACTACCAAGAGGCGGGGAGAGGGGGACGCGACGGACAGACCGCCTACGCCGTACTGCTCTATAACTCAGACGATAAGGCGAAAGCACGCAAGCGCGTCAGCACGAATTTCCCGCCCAAAGAGTTTATGCAACGCGTGTACGACGCCACTTGCAATTACCTTCAAATCGGACTCGGGGGCGGCTACAACAGCACTTTCGCCCTCCATATAGACGACCTCTGCACCACGATGCACCTGCCCCTCTTGCAGACTTACTCCGCCATGCATCTGCTCGCGCAGGCGGGGTATATTGCCTTTGAGGAAGAACACGAGATGCCCGTTCGGGTGCGGATAGATGTGCGTTCCGAAGAGATTCGGCATGCTTCGCTCAACGCAGAACAGGAACACCTGCTCGATATGCTGATGCGCAACTACACAGGCATATTCACCGATTTCCAATGCATTAACGAGGAGGTACTGCTCCGCCTGTTCAAGACCAAGCAACACTACAACGAGGTGCTGATAGGGTTGGCGCAACGGGGTATGATTACTTTTATCCCTCGCACCGTGGCGTGCCAAGTGGCGTTCTTGGGCGGACGGCAAGATATAGTTTTTCTGCCGCCGAAGATATATGAGGAGCGGCAGACGCAATACGCCACACGCCTCGCCAGCATGGTGGAGTACGCCGAACAGAAACAGTTCTGCCGCGAGCAGTTGCTGCTTGCCTACTTCGGCGAAAACGACGCGCCCCCCTGCGGGCACTGCGATGTCTGCAGAGAGAAGAGGAAGGGGTGAGCAGGGCGTATAATCTATTATCGAGGAAGAGCAAATAGGAAACTTTTGAGATTGGCGTGGAGAACTCGACTCTGTATGGTCAATCGGCTCTATCGAGCCGTCGCGGGTGAGGACACCCACGCCCCCAGGCTGTCGGATGTGCTACTTTGTATGGGTTAACACAGTCTGTATCATCAAATTTATCGCAACAGTAGTAATAGAAAAACACAATATGTTTGCATATTCCAAAGAAAAGCAGTACCTTTGCTCTCGATTTCAGACCACTGACAGTCAACGGCGGTCTAACAGCCAACAGCGCAAGCGGTCTAACAGCCAACGGCGGTCTAACAGTCCGCAGGACGGTCTAACAGTCCGCAGGACGGTCTAACATCTAATAAACACATAAAAACACTATGGAAATCTCCGAATTGAAGGCAGCCTTAGAGGCTGCGTACGGACAGAAGTCCTCTCATGTCTTTTTCGCCCCCGGGCGCGTCAACCTAATTGGTGAACACACCGACTACAACGGCGGGTTCGTTTTCCCCTGCGCATTGAGTTTCGGTACTTACCTGCTGCTTGCCCCCAACACGGACAAGGTTATGCGGTTCCGTTCGCTCAATATTCCCGATGAATACACGCTAACTCTCGACCAACTGACCACTCCCCTACCCAATCGGGCGTGGGCAAATTACGCTATCGGCTGTATGGCACAGTTCATCAAGAAGGGCTATACTTTCGAGCAGGGATACGACTTGCTCTACTGGGGCAATGTGCCTGCCGGCGC
>CAVFIY010000287.1:0-2987 GCA_963622435.1 Bacteroides uniformis
CCTGATTGGCGAGGTCGTCGGATATCCAACCGCCACAGACCTGCGTCATCTGACCGATCTTTTCTTCGAGCGTCATCTGCGAGAGAAGGCGGTCGATTTGCTTCTCGGTAGGGTCTTGCTTCGGCTGACAGGACACGAGCAGCACAAAAAGACCTACGCAGAGAAGACCTCCCCCCAGCCCTCTCCCGAGGAGGGGGAGAATGGAATGGGATATGTTGGATAGTTTCATCATTGAGCGAATTTTATAGCGTAAAATACTGATTTCCGAGCGGGATGCCGTAAAAACTGATTTCTATGTGGCTTTACGTAAAATACTAATTCTGTGCGGGGTTCGGGCGTAAAGAATTACTCGGGTAAAGCGAAGAACAGCGTTTTGAGAGCATTGGCCGGCATGGGAACGGTAGCGGTGTAAGAGCCGATCTGGAGCGGAACGCTCTCGGCATGGTCGGATTCGTTGAGGATGTTCACCGAGTAGGAACCGTCCGCTTTCGCTACGGCGCAGACATGTAGGTTCGGCTTACCTTCGGGAGCCGTCATGCCCAAAGCCACATCGCCCGGGCGGAGCGAACGACTCAGCTGCTTGAGGGCGTAGTAGTAAGGCGTATAATAGATGATATCGTTCTGATAGTCAATCATGACCGGTGCGCCTGCGAAGTTGCCCACATGGCAAGGGCCGCCGATGGAGTCGAGCACGATATTCCAATCGGCAAGACCCGTCATCCAGTGATTCACGCCATCGATAATGTAGCGCGCATAGCGGTGGACGGCTGCGTATTTTGGGTGCCACTCGGGCCAGAAAGGCGTGGAGTAGGCCCAATCGGTAGCCTCGGGATTCCACCAAAACGCATCGTTGTTGAACCAACCCGATTCGGTGAATCCTTCGGGGTCGGTAACGCCGCCCCATGCGGGGCAGCCGAGGTTATCCACACAGCCCTCGGAATGGAAAATGGTCTTGTCGGGATAGAGCGCATGGATGGAATCCAAGACCTCGGGGAAGCAGGAAATGGTGCTGCCGTACCAATGCACCGCCATACCCGATGTATAAGCGTTTGCCTGCGCGTCGCCATAAATGGCTGCGGTGTACGGACCCATTTCAAAGATATTTTGGTCGAAACCGAAGATTTGCACATCGCCGAAACCGTGGGCCGCCATGGTCGGGCCGAGGTACTTGCCGATGAATTCTGCCTCGTCGGCAGGCGACATCTCCATACTCTCCCAACCGCCGTCGTTGCCCATCGGTTCGTTTTCCGGAGTAACCGCCCAAAACGAGATGCCCTCCTCGCGCCATGCCTCGAGGTAACGGACAATATAATTCGCAAAAGTTTGGTAGTACTGCGGCAGCAACTTCCCGCCACGACTTGCTTCGGCGTCGCGTTGGTAATAGCGGCCGTTGTCTTTCATCCAAGCAGGGGCCGTCCACGGCGAAGCGAATAGCTTGTAGGTCTTGTCCTGTTGGTTCTGTTTGATTCGGGCGACATCTTTCATCAAATAAAAGAGGTCGTAGGTGGTGTCCTGCACTTGCGGGTACTTTGCTTTGGAAAAGCCCTCCTTATCGCGATTGAGCGAGAAAGAAGCAAGAGCCGTGTCGCCCGGCTGCTCCGCCAACGAGTACAGCCCCTCTACCGTGAAATCGCATGCTCCTATCTGCGTACGAGCGACAGAGAAGTTGGCTCCCTGCTCGCCATAGAGCTCTTCCAAAACGGACTGACGCTGCTCAGGGGACACACACGCCAAGACAAAAGCGGAGGACTCGGTGAGCGAACCGCCGATACCGTCGATGGTTTGGCGTTGCTCCTGCGGGCGAATGACAAATGCGTCTGCGGCCGTGCCTTTGGCAAAGACCACCGATTCGGTCTCTGCGCACTTGCTACCGTCGGCGGAAGTAAGCAGCACCTGCGAGGTGCGAACGCCCTGACAGGAACATAAGAGGAGACCTCCCCCTATCCCACTCATGAGGAGGGGGAAAATGGAACGGAATATGTGTGGTAGGTGTTTCATATTGGTTACTTTTTGATAGAAACGATTACTTGCTTGATTTGGGCATCACGGGCGAAGATGTGGCGGGCAAGGGCGGGCTCTATGCACAATGCACCTTGCTTAACCGTGCCGTCAGCCAGTTCTATAGTAGTTCCTTCGGGAGTGGTTCGGGAATCTAGGGTATTGGCGGGGTCTATTAGATGATAAGTGAAGGGGGTTTGGCAGTAGGTGAAGTGCAACTCGCCGTCGGCGAAGTCCTCCGTGCGGAGCATGGCGGGGTGGATGTGAATCGCTCCGTCCGACACCTGCAGACCCAACTCGAAGAAGCGAGAGAGAATGTCCTCCTTGACTTGACCCGTCATGCCCGGCTGTTGCACGCCTCCTCCTCGGACTTGGCTACACGAATGAAACTCGCTCTGCGAGTTTTGCGTTCCGCAAGTCCTCGTCTCCCCACCACAAACCTCTCGGTTTGTGTCGGGGGCCCCATATAGCCAGGGGGTGTGCGAATAGGCATCGAAGGGGAAGGAGCCGTACTCGGCGGGCGTCTTGTGCGCACCGATGCCCTCACGAATGGCGGCATACTGCGCTTTGAGGCGTACGACGACCGCCTCGTCGGCATGCTCCGCCAACGCCTGCTCGATGATTTCGCCCACGGCGACAAGCAACTTGCTGACCATGTGCCAATAGATAGAGCCTAAGCCCTCGTACTTATAGAACGAGCCGGAACGCCCCGTGAAGGCATGGTGGTGAAACAGCTGCTCATAGAGGTCGAGCAACGATTGGCGCTCGGCGGCCGTGATATCGGCGTGCTTGTCCAACGCGCGTGACAAGAAATCGGCATTGTTGAAGCCTGCATTGAAATGGACCCCACCCTCGCAGTCTTGCACCAAGATGTCGGTGGCGTTCTCGTGCAGCAGTCGCTCCACGATAGGCAGCGACAGCGCCTCGGCAGGGAGATTGTTGCGCTCCAAGAACGACGGACGGCGGCGGTTGGGATAGAGCATATAGCT
>CAVFIY010000288.1:0-2969 GCA_963622435.1 Bacteroides uniformis
AGCATAGTCAAACGGTTTGTTCCAAACCGCCGCGGGTGGGGACACCCACGCCCCCAGGCGGGCGGATGTGTTTTTTTTGGGGGGTGGGTAGTTGGATCTAGGGGATCTAGTTGAATCTAGTTCATCTAGTTCATCTAGTTTTTCTAGTTCATCTAGTTGAATAAACCCTTGCATATATCAAATAATAATCGTACCTTTGTCCGCTGATATGAACCTGCTCAGTACTATGCCTAATTTTCCATATTATGCCTAATTCAATACATACTATGAATGATTCACTTCGTCAATCTGTGGCGAAAGGGGAGATTGACCTCGACCGGGCTATGAATGTGTGCCGGGCATCGGCGGGGACGGGGAAGACTTTCACCCTCGCCGCCTGCTATGTGGGCTTGCTGCTGAGCGGGGAGAGTTACCGCAATATCCTCGCCGTTTCCTTTACCAACAAGGCGACCGCCGAGATGAAAGAGCGTATCCTAACTTACCTCTACGCCATCGCCACCGAGAACCACGCCGAGGACGCTTTCCTCGAAAAGGCACGCTCGTTCATGATTGCCAACCGACAAGCCTCGGAGGAACAACTCCGTCGGCGGGCGGAACAGTGCTTCCGCGATATGCTGCAAGACTATGACAATGTGCAGGTTAGCACCATTGACTCTTTCCTCCAGACCCTGCTCTCGGGCATGGCGAAGATGCTCGGCAAAGGTGCCGGCTACACCACCGAACTCGACACCCACCAAGCCATTGCCCGTGCCGTAGATCAGGTACTCAGCACCGAGATGGACGCAGAGACTTTCGGCATTATGAACGACTATATCGCCGAGCGTATGGAGAACGAGAGCAACTGGGATTTCCGCAGCAGCCTTATCCAAACGGCGACTCGTCTCTACGGGGAGGAGGCACAGATGCTCGACGCAGACGGCGAGATAGAATTCGACCCTGCGGTGATACTCCGTTACAAACGCTCCATTGAGCAGTGGCGTCGCCGCCCCGAGTTTGAGCGGCTGAAGATGTTGACCGACCAAGTAGAGAGCCAATTCGCCGCTTTCGACCTGACGAAAGTCGGCAAGGACAACGCCAAAGGCATAGCCGCAGCGATAACCAATATCCGCTCTTCTATAGAGAACCCGAAGAGCGTCAAGACCGATGAGGTCTTCCGTGGACTGGCGGATGCGAAGTGGCGCAGCCTCAGCGAACAACCCGAGAAGTGGGAAAAGGACTTCGGTGCGTCGTTCTGCGACTTACTCCGTATGCTGCAGGCGCAATGCGCCACCTGTCGGCGTATCTACTGGGAATGCACCCTGACCGCCGCGCCCCTCTCCGACATGCGCCTTATGCGCAGCCTGCTCCGACAAGTGAACACCAACCTCCGAGAGGACAACCGCACGCTGCTTGCCCAGACCGCCTGCACCCTGCGCACCGCCCTCCGCCCCGGGGATGCGGACTTTATTCTCGAGAAAGCGGGCATCCGCTACAAGCACATCATGATAGACGAGTTCCAGGACACAAGCAAACTCCAGTGGGGCGTGTTCCTGCCCCTGCTCGAAGAGGTGCTGGCTGCGCACGGGAACACACTGCTTATTGTGGGCGACATCAAGCAGAGCATCTACCGCTGGCGCAACGGCGACTGGCACATCATGGGGGCGTTGGGGACGGAGGCGGATGCGCTTGCTCCGCACTTCAACACCGAGTTCCGCCCGCTGGTGCGTAACTTCCGCTCCCGACGCAATGTGGTCGCCTTTAACCTGGAGACCATGCGCCGTGTGACGGCTGCCGAGGCACACCGTGAACTCTACGACGAGGGGTTTGACGGCACGAACATCGACGACTACTACAACGCCAAGAACACCGACGGCTATGTCCGCCTGCGCCTCTACCCGAAAGTGCGCCCCTCCAAAGGGGAGCAGGCGAGTGGCACGCTGACCACCAAGCGGGTGCAGCAGGACATACTCGACAGTATGTTCCTCACCATAGAGGACTTGCTCGCCCGTGGGGAACGCCCGTCGGACATCATGATACTCGTCCGCCGCAACCAAGAGGCACGGCAGGTGGTGAAAGCGTTCTACGCTATCGACCACGAAGCCCTGCCCCACTTGGCAGGGACGCAGATAGTGTCCGCCGACTCGTTCAAACTCAATCAGTCCGCCTCGGTCATGGTGGTCATAAACGCCCTGCGCTACATAGAAACGGGCGACGCCGTTGCACAAGCGTGCATCACCCTCTCGCTCGGGCGCACCGATTGGCAACAGGCACTTGCCCCCATCGACCGCCAACTGCCGCTCTACGAGATGTGTCAAGAGATAATCCGCCTGCTCGAGTGCGACGCAGACGGGGCTTTCACCGCCACCGATATTGCCTACCTCAACTGCCTGATGGACAAGGTGCGGGACTATGTCGGCTCCTACGGCTCCGACCGCCAGGCGTTCCTGCAGTATTGGGACGACAAGTTGGCTACCTCCGCCATTCCCGCCCCCGACACAGATGCTATACGCATCATGACTATCCACTCCTCCAAAGGGTTGGAGAGCAAGACCCTCTTCATTCCTTTCTGCACCTGGCCTCCGGAGGGAGGGTTGGCAAACAGGATATGGTGCCAAAGTATGCCGCCCGAGGGCAACACGCCCCCTATCCGCAAAGTGCCGATAGAGGACCGAGCGCAACTCGCTGACACCTGCTATGCGGACGCCTACCACGCCGAGCATGCCGACCTGCGCATCGACAGCCTGAACATGCTCTATGTCGCCCTGACGCGTGCTGCGGATAACCTCTACATCTACGGAGACCTGACTGTGCAGAAGACAGGCGTGAAGCCCGACACGGTGGCGGCACTGCTTATGGAGGCGTACAACCTCCCCGTGGAGCAGACGCTGAAAGACTACACCGACCCCGACACGCCTTGCTATACAGAATACACCGTGGGCGAGGCGGCGTATATACACAGCCCCAAACAGGAGAGCAAGGCAGAGCCGTTC
>CAVFIY010000289.1:0-2965 GCA_963622435.1 Bacteroides uniformis
GCAGAGTACGACCTACAATTCAATCCTTGGACTCGAGGCACAAAGCAGAAGCCCGTTGTAGTGGAGACAAATGATGAGTTGCTCTATTTCAGTGTGGATAAGGGCAATTCGATGATAGGAACATTCACCTATATCCCCATTTTCTCCGACACGCAGGACTATGACCGACAAGTGGCTGAACTGATAGCCCTGCACTGCGCACGAAAGGTATGCGAGGTATTCGGGATGACGGAACAGATAACGATATTTACCACCGAGATTAACTCGGTATTGGAAAATATACAATTATGATAGACAAGAACGACAAACGATATAAATTCCTCAAGCAGGACGGCAATAAGACCGATAAGGTGGTGCTGCAAATAGACCAACCGAGCGAGGAGCGTACGGAGAATATGCGTCGGTTGATGCGTTACCGAGCGATGTGGGATGCCATGGCGGGCTTTCGTCAGCGTCGGCTACGCACCAAACGCTATGAGCGTGGGCAACAATGGGAAGACCCTATCATAGTGAACGGGAAGAAGATAACCGAGGCAGAACACATCCGAGAGCAGGGTAAAGTGCCCCTCAAAAACAATGTGATGCTCCAAACGCAGAACAGCGTGGTGGGCGTATTCCGTACCAACTATACTTATCCCGAAGCGGTTGCACGCACACGAGACAACCAACACATCGGCGAGATGATGACGGCGATGTTGCAGTATGTGGAGCAGATAAACGAACTCAAAGAGGTGGATGCGATGGACTTTATGGAAGGACTTCGCAGCGGGTTTGCCGTTCAATATATCGACTATCAGTGGAACAACGAAACGCATACCAAAGAGGTGAATATCATCAGTTGCGCACCGACGCATGTGTTTGTGAACGGAGGAGTACGAGATGTGCGAGGCGGAGATATTACCTGTATCGGGCTGCTGATGGATATGCCGCTGCACGATGTGATACAACGCTTCTCGCATAGTGCGGACGACACCCGCAAGATAGAGGAAATGTATCGCCATGTAGATAAGAACAACCTGCAAGGACTCTATCGTACCTTTATGGATAGCCATGTGCAGAGTATGGACTTCTTCACAACCGACCAAAAGGATTTGTGCCGTGTAATACAAGCGTGGGAGCGGGAGAGCGAGGAGACCTATCTCGTACATGACCGCTACGAACAGACGCTAACTATCTACCCCAAGAAAGATAAAGCACAGATAGATGCAATGGTGGCAGAGCGCAATCGAGACATCCAAGAAAACGGACTTGACCCCGACAAAACAGAGATAACCTACGAATTGCACAACGATGTGTATTGGTATGTGCGCTATCTCAGTCCGACAGGGGATGTGCTATTTGAGGGACGCAGTCCGTTTGCGCACAACAGCCACCCGTTTGCCGTCTATATGAGCCGCTTGGTGGATGGGGAGATATATAGTTTTGAGGAGAGCATCATCGACCAACAGCGATACATCAACAGACTGATTACACTCAACGATTTTATTATGTCGGCAAGCGCAAAAGGCGTGCTTGTATTCCCCGAGAATGCCATCCCGAAAGGAATGAACAAAGAGGACATCTTGGAGCAATGGACCTCATACAGGGGTGTGATATTTGCCAACCTGAAAGCGGGCGTACCTCTGCCTCAACAGATAAGCACCAATGCTACGAATATCGGGACAAACGAGATGTTGGCGTTGCAGATGCAAATGGTGCGGGACATCAGCGGCGTACACGGTGCCATGCTCGGAAAAGAAGCCAAGAGTGGCACGGCGGCAAGTCTCTACGCACAAGAAGCAAGCAACGCACAGACCAACCTGCTCGATACCATAGAGAGTTTCGCCGCCTTCCGCAAACGCCGTGATTACAAGATAGCTAAGACCATCCCGCAATGCTACGACTATGTGGATTACATCCCCGTAGCCGGCCAAGACTACTCGGAGGCTGCCAAAGAATGGAACTCGGAATTAGCCTCAAAATTCGACTACTACATCCTGATAGCCGAGACCAACAACAGCGAACTCTACCAATCGCAACTGAACCAACTGCTGATGTCGGCTCTGCAACAACGGCTCATCGACTTCAAGACCGCCCTCGAAGTGGGACGCTTCCCATTCAGCGACCAAATACTCCGACTGCTCGAACGCAAAGAACAAGAGATGCAGCAGCAACAAGCCCAACAGCAAGCAATGATGCTGCAAGGACAGGCTGCCGGATTGCAGATGGCAGACCAAGGCGCAAGCCAAGCCGAGATAGCCCAAGCGGGAGCGGACATGGCAACACAAGCCCTGCAAATACCCGCCGACGAACAGGCTCTGCAAGCCCAAGCAGGACAAGCCGACCCACGAGCCATGGAGATGATACAGCAGGCACTGGGGTAATTAACAAGAAATAGGACGGCGAAAATTATTTTACATCTACCGCAATCCGTTCATGGGAGAACTCGTAATTTTGTAGCGTTATGACAATCGAAGAAGCAAAATACTTTAAGGACTATATCGACTCCTGCCTGAATGAATGGTTCAGCAAGATGTCGAAAGAGGATGCGGAGACACTCGCTGCTCGGTCTTTTGCAGATAGACACATGGTCGGCATAACAGGGCAACAAATGCTGCCCCAAGAGGTGTTCCGCACCTTTCTTTCGGAAGTGGATTTGGCAGCCGTCAAGAGACTCTGTGATGGGTTCAAAGAGCTTATTGGTATCAATACCCACAACATAAACGAAAACAAGGCTGCCATTGCTACCAACACGGAAAACATCTCCTCGTTGCAGGCAATGCTCGAGAACGACTACTACAACGATGAGATAATAGACGCCAAGTTGGACAACAAGGCAGACACGGAAACGGTAGAGGCGCTTTCTAAAAGCGTTGCCGCTAACACCGCTAACATCGCCACTAATGCCGCCAACATCTCCGCTGCCAACAGCGCCATAGCCGAGAATACGAACTCGATAGAGCAGCTGACGGAGAAGACATCGGGG
>CAVFIY010000290.1:0-2963 GCA_963622435.1 Bacteroides uniformis
GCTCCGGCTGTTGGTCTCCGAATTACGAAGAGCGGATTGCTGGATAAGGAACTTGATGTCAGCCTCTTGCACCTCTTGGATAATGCGTTGGAACTTATCGGGGGTAACGACAGCGGCATTGTCCTCTGCCTTTGCCAATTTGGCAGTAGCCACCAGACCGTCTGCCACTTTGACATCGGGGATTTCGACCTCTTTCTTACCTACTTTGGCAGTAAAGCGGAGGTAGAGTTCGGACTTGTCCATAGCGGGGACATAGTCAAAACTGCATGATTGCGAGTAGGTTCCGCCTTGTTTGTAGTTCACAACCGAACCGTTGTCTTTTACTTTCTCGCCGATGTAAGTAACAGGCTCACCTACTGCCTCGGTGCCGTTGTATTTCAGCACGGGAGTAATAGTCAGGACACCTTTCTTGGCGAATTTTGCGGGGAAAGTACCCGTAATGTCCGCATTTACTTTGTTACCTACTACGGTCAGTGGGTTCGGATTTACATTGATTTCTTCCGGCTTTTGGAGTTTGCCGCAAGATGTCAGCACTGCAGCCGCAATGATAGACAAAAATAAACCTTTTTTCATATAAAACATGTTTTGTATTAGTATATTTCGTTCAGTTTTTTCTTTTTAGGCAGGCTTAAATGAATAATCCTCATTGTATCCTCCTTGCATCCACCCTGCACAATGCACAATTCACAATGCTAAATGCTAAATGTATAATGCTCAATTTGGGATGTGTAATGCGCAATTCCTCATTCCTAATTCCTTATTCCTAATTAGATATAGTTTCCACATATTTCGTGCCAATTATGCGGGGCGGCGAAAGAATTGTACACGCTTTTGCGCTGCAAAGTTACAAAAAGTTTTCTGTCCGCACAACTTACGCCCTATTTTTCTTTCGTTTTTACAAAAAAAAGTGTACCTTTGCGGTCGAAAACAAACTTTTTGACCATGCAGACCCGTCATTTCTTCCTATTTTTGTGCGTTGGGGTTGCTCTCGCCTCGTGCGGCAACTCGCGCCCCTCTGCCGAGCAACGGCGCGAGGAAAAACACCGCCAAGACAGCCTTGCGCTTGTGGCACAAGAGAAATCGTATGCCTATTACGATTCGCTCCGCACCACCCTGCTGCCCGTTGCCGACTCGCTCATCAAGGAGTTCCGCTACGAGAAGCAAGAGAAGTACGAAGACCACGGACGCTATACGCACAAACTGCTCCGAACGACTGCGAATACCCAACGCAACTATATTCAACCTACCATTCGCGACAACGGTACAATAGACCTAAAATGCTTCTACTATGGTAGTAAAGCACTTGGTTTTGAGGCGGTTACGCTGTCTGTAGACAGTGTACAAAACCGTTACACGGGGAGTACGCACGCCTTTGAGGCAGAGGGGTGGCACGAGACGCTCACACTCTCTGCGGAAGATGCCCTCCGACTGCTCCGTTTCGTCGACGCATACACCCCCGCGAGCCGCATCCGTGTCTGCTACGAGGGGACGAAATCGCGGGCGATATGGTACCTGACCAAGAACGATGCGCAAGCCCTGCTCAGCACCTACCGCTTGGGCGTTACCATGCAGGATATCAATCAGTTAGAAACACGCATGCACAGCACTTCGCTGCAGATTTCGAAGTACCGCAACCGCCCGGAGAAGGGCGAAAAGGCTGCGCCCGAGAACGAATAACGGGGGCTGCGCACACCTTATAATAAGGGCTGCCGTTTGACGACGGCAGCCCTTACTGTATTATATTGTGATGATTATCAAGGATTACGGCAGGCGGGAATAGGCTTCGTCCGTGACAGGTTCGAGCCACTCGTTGCCCGCAAGGGTGTCGCCCGCGAGGGGCGCGGCGGGGATATGGAAGACCACATGTTGGAACCAACTGTCGCGGGTCGCCCCGTGCCAGTGTTTTACGCCGACGGGGATGTCCACCACATCGCCCGCTTGCAGGTGTTGCGCGGGCTGCCCCCACTCCTGATACCACCCCTCGCCCGACACACAGATGAGTATCTGGCGGGCGTCGTGGTGGATGTGCCAGTTGTTGCGGCAGGCAGGCTCGAAGGTTACATTGCTCACGGGGTGTTGCCGACCGCCCAGGGGAGCGAGGTAGGACTGCCCTTGGAAATAGGCGGCGTAGGCGGTGTTCGGCTCGCCGACGGGGAAGGAGAGGCGGGCGCGGCTGCCCAGCGCATGCGCCAGCGACACCGCCTCGCCAATGACCTCCTCCGACACACCCACACGAAGCGCAATCGCCCGATGCGAGCGTAGTTGCGGCGCAGTACCCTCCATCGCCGCCAAGGCACTCACCGTCAGCAACTCCCGCTCGGACGGGGTCAGGACATCGCGAGCGAAGAGGTCGCCGAAGAGGTGGGCTTTGAGGAACGAATCCTCGGCGGGACAGAAGGCGTAGGTATATGCACCGCCGCAGAGCGTGGTCTGCACGGCTGTACCGTGGCGGAGGGCGTCATAGTCGGCGGGGAGCGGAGAGGCTTCTGCACCCGTCGTAACGGGGCGGTCTTGGGCGGCGCGGTCGGTCAGCACTTGCTGCAGTACCTGCTGTGCGTTGAGCGAACGGGGGAAGCCCGTATAGGCATAGAGATGCAGGAAAGCCTCTTTTATCTGACTGACAGTCAGCGCATTGTCGAGCGCGGTATCCACTGCCGAATAGAGGGCGGCGGTGTTGCCGACGGCTGCGTTCGCCGCCAGCGTTGCCAACGATTGTTGTTGTTTTGTCATAGTCTTGTCGTGCGGTTGTAAGGGCGTTTGGGCGGGCAGCGCGACGGCGAAGAGCAGCGCCAGCACCGCTGCACCCAAGCGGGCTTTGTTTCGTTGTTTTTTCATGGGGCAAAGGTACGGTGATTTTTCCGCCTGCGCAAGGCGGGCGGCGGCAAACAGGTAATCGAGGTATCGAAATCCGTAATCGGGGTAACGGGGGATCTTTGGGTTGGGAGTGGGCGTATGGGCGGGGG
>CAVFIY010000291.1:0-2960 GCA_963622435.1 Bacteroides uniformis
TTGCGCACTATGCGCAACAAAGGCAGCCTAAATAGACTACCTTTGCAGCGGATTTACAGACAGACCCGTTAGAGTATATTATAGAGGGATTCGGCGTACAGTCGGGAAGAAGGGGAGGAGGTGTATCGGGTTGATTTCTTTGGGGATAGGGCAGATGGATGAATGTGGGTTGTGTCTTACTCCTTATTATATAGACCTCATTCCATAAGCATAGAGGACTAAACTGCCTTATTCCATAAAGTGCATGTACGCACGCAAGAAGTGGCGCAGTTCCGACAGCAGTTGTTGGCTCTCCTGGATGATGTTCAAGTACAGCAGCGCCGTCTGCTGGGGCAGTGCCTCTTGGTCGGCTTTCGTCGCAGTGGTCAGTCTGTCCAGATTCTTCTTACGCAAAGACGACAGGCGCAGTTTATAGACCTCAATCTTGTCCAACAAGGCACGGATGTCCGCCTCTTTCCCGTTATAGACCTGCTCCGCCATCTCGTAGTAGCCGGCGGTCTCTTGCGAAATCAGGTGCAACTCCTCGCACAGGTCTTCGGGCAGCGGGCGGAAACCGCTGTCGATATGGTCGCGGCAGGGGACGGCAATACGCTTCAGTCCGTAGAGCATTTGCTCACCTGCGTTCGAGCCGAGGTGGAACCAAGTGTTCTTTTCCAGCACAAAAGTGGGGGTGATACGGCGCAGCGCCATCAGTTCCCGCGAGCGAGATTTGCGCTTCCATTGTTGCAGCCGGTCGAGTTCCTTGCAGGTCTGCCGCAGCCCTTTCAGGTCGGCGTGCTCAAAGGCTTCGCAAGTCTTTTGATAGAGTTCACGCGTGTCTTTGAGCATATACCCCGAGCCAAGACGGTGGTGTTCTTTCAGCAGTTCCCACATCTTGCCGCTGTCGTTGGTCGCCAGCATTTGGTTGTAGCAGTCCTCCAACGGTTGCGTATCGGGGTCGACGGTCTGTTTTTTGGAGCGTATGTTGCTCACTATCAGCACCACTACCACAATCACTATCAGCACTATCATGGCAGCGATACCGCCAAAGTGGAACAGCAGGCAGACCAGTCCCGCAGCGAGGAACGCCACGGCAGCGGTCAAAAACCACCCGCCGATTACCGACAGCACGCCCGTGATACGATAGACCGCCGACTCTCGTGTCCATGCACGGTCGGCGAGCGAGGTACCCATCGCCACGATAAAGGTTACATAAGTGGTCGAGAGCGGCAGTTTGAGCGAAGTACCCATAATAATGAGCAGACCCGCAATCACCAAGTTCACCGACGCACGAATTACATCGAAGGCGGCATCGTTGGGCAGGATGGCGTTTTCTTTGTCAAAACGGCTGTCTATCCAGCGGCGTACGGGTTCGGGAGTGATGCGCTCCACGGCTTCGTTCAGTCGGTTGGCACCCCGCACGAGGCTCTTTGCCACACGGCTTCCGCCGAACATCTCGTCACCTTCTGCTTGCCGAGACAGATTGACCGAGGTCTGTACCACATTTTGCGCTTTCTTCGACATCGTCAGTGCCACTACCATAATCAGTCCTGCGCCGAGCAGGAAATACGAGGAGGTGCTTGCGGGAGCGTTCAGTGCGCCCATGTAGTAGGCGTTGGCTTCCGCTCCGCTTTCGACATAGTCTTGGAATGCGTCGAGTGCTGTGAGCGGCACGCCCACAAAGTTCACAAGGTCGTTACTTGCGAACGCCATTGCCAGAGCGAATGTACCAAAGAGGATGATAATCCGGAACACATTGACACGGCAGAGGTAGAGTATCTCCATGAGCAGCGTACTGCCTACAAAGATGACTCCCATCAGCGTCCCCGTATGCGAACCGATCCACTCATTTACACCCGCCGGCATAATGGGGCTCGAAGCAAGTACTTTTACGAGTACAAAATAGAGTATGGCGGTTATGCTGATACCGCCGAATATACCGATAAAATATTTTAGGCGTTTAGTGTAGTTAAAGGTGAATAGTATACGCGCCAGCCATTGCACCACCGTGCCGACCACAAAGGCAATACCCACCGAGAGGAATATACCTAGTATCACCTCTAATGCTTTGCCTGTGTTAAGCAGGCTGTAGAAGTCGAGTTCGCCCGTGGTGTCGGCGGCTATCTTCATGCACGAGAGGCAGAATGTTCCGCCTAATAGTTCAAATACCAGCGATACGGTAGTACTTGTCGGCATACCGAGCGAGTTGAACACATCGAGTAGTATCACATCGGTCAGCATCACCGCCATAAAGATACACATCAGTTCCTCAAAGGTAAATTGTTCGGGACGGAAGATGCCGTGCCGAGCAATATCCATCATGCCGTTGCCCGCCACAGCGCCGACAAACACGCCGATGGCGGCGATAAAGATAATCTTTTTCAGCGAGGTTACTTTGCTTCCTACGGCGGAGTTCAGAAAGTTGACGGCATCGTTGCTCACTCCCACCCATAGGTCGATGATTGCCAATCCGAATAGAAACACAATCATCACGAGATAAATCATACTCATATCTAATTCATAAATGTATTTTCGCTTCGCGTTTGTTCGCTACCGCGTAGGGTCGCTTTGCGTATCTATCCCCTCACTTCGGTGGGTGCAAACACCGATTGGAAAGTCATAGGAATATCTACTTTTTCTCTTTTTCCCGCTGCAAAAGTATTGCTTTCTTGCAAAGAAATTATGTTTATTTTGTGAAGAAACCGTTAAGTGCCTCCATTCGTTTTGCTTAAACCACAGAAAAGCAGTACCTTTGCAGCGTTGTTGGCGAGAACCTTTTTTGTGGAAACGGACGGCTAACGCCGTACGACCACAGTTAGACATAAAAGGAGCGGGGGGGGGAGCAAGGAACAAATATAACAACTATATATAGGATTACTTTTGGTGGATAATCCATGACAATACGGCGATAGCCGTCTGTCAAAAAACAACACAAGATATGGCTCACATTCTAATAGTCGATGACGAGGACGATATATGTC
>CAVFIY010000292.1:0-2957 GCA_963622435.1 Bacteroides uniformis
GGTGATAGGTATCGTGACCCACCTCTTCCAAGTCGTTGTGTTTGCCGCTGACACGCAGACACTTCTGCGAGTCGGCTACACGGGGATATTTGATAGGGTCGTTACCGAGAATGATTCCTTTCCACGGGTTCATACCCGCATTGGTAAACATCAGCGTAGGGTCATCTTTGATGACCATCGGTGCAGAGGGTACGATATGGTGTCCTTTGCTCTCCATAAAGTCCAAGAAGGACTGACGAATTTCTTTACTTGTCATATTATTTTGCGCTTTGCGCATAGTTATCTTTGCTTAGTGTATATTTGAGTTGTATATTTGAGTTGTATATTTGAGTTGTATATTTGAGTTTGTATATTTGAGTTGTATCGTCCTTATTTGAATAATTTTTGGTTATATTTGTTTCCCCAAACACCGCGCTATGATACGGCATACGGCTTTCGTAATAATTTCTGGTTATATTTGTTCCCCCCAAAACACCGCACGCTATGATACGGCATACGGCTTTCGTAATAATTGGGGATTATATTTGTTCCCCCAAAAACATCATACTTTGTTTTTTAATGGGTATTAATGCCCCCTTGTCTGACTTGCATAGTAGACACTCTGCAATTTATGCACCTTCATGTTAATACGGCGTAGCCGTTCGTTTACAAAGGGAGTACCTTATTTCCCGTGGCGACACACCATTGGCGCATATTAATTCTTAATTCTTAATTGTTCGCAGTGGTCTTAAAGTCCACAAACTCCCGTCTCGGGCGGCGGTCCTCATGCTCCTCGTGCGGCTCAAAGGGCAACGGGTTCTTTTTGAGTTCTTTGTTCTGTGCACGAGTACGCAGAATGTCGATAGCCATATAGAGGGCGTGCGAGAAACTGTATGCCTTGGCCTCGTTCTTACCCGCCAAGTCGTACGCCGTGCCGTGGTCGGGCGAGGTACGGATGATAGGCAGACCGGCGGTGTAGTTCACACCATTCATGTCGAGCGTCTTGAAGGGAATCAACCCTTGGTCGTGGTACATCGCCAGCACGGCATCGAAGTGCGTAAAATGACCGCTTCCAAAGAAGCCGTCGGCCGAATAAGGACCGAATGCCCATATCCCTTGCTCGTTAGCTTTCTCGATGGCGGGTTTGATTATCTCCTGTTCCTCTTTGCCAATCAGTCCGTTATCGCCGGCGTGCGGGTTGAGTGCCAACACGGCAATACGAGGTTTTTCGATGGTAAAGTCCATTTTCAGCGTCTCGTTGAGCACGCCCAACTTGGCGAGGATACGCTCTTCGGTAATCATCTGCGGCACCCGCACAATAGGCACATGGTTGCAGACCAAAGCCACGCGCATCATGTCGCTCACCATCATCATCAGGCTCTCCTTGCCCTCGCCGAATGTCGATGTCAGGTATTCGGTATGGCCCGAGAATCGGAACAGGTCGGACTGAATGTTCTCCTTATTTATAGGAGCCGTCACTAATGCATCCACCGCTCCGGATTTTAGGTCGGCACACGCCCGCTCAAGGGCGGCAAACGAAGCTTTCCCGGCTTCGGGAGTGGAAACACCGAACTGCACCGGAGTGTCATCGGGGTAGCAGGTGATGAGATTCAGCCGTCCGTCTTTGGTCTGACGGGGCGACTCTATGATGTTGAATTGCAGTTTGGTATAGTCTTCGCCGAGCGTCTGTGCATGCTGACGGGCTACTTTGGCGTTGCCGTAAAGGATAGGACGGCATATCTCACATATATGCGGGTCGGCGATGGCTTTGAGGATAATCTCATAGCCCACGCCGTTAATATCTCCTGCCGTAATGGCGATGGTTGGTTTCATATGCTATTGATTATATTCTATTGTATGCTATTAGTTTTATTCTATTGTATGCTGTTATTTGAATAATGTTTGGTTATATTTGTTTCTTAAACACCATACTTTGTCTTTTAATGGGCATTAGTAGAGGGTAAATTGTCCGTGGCGGCACACTACTTTTATGGCTAATTAGTGGCAATACGGCGTAGCCGTCCGTTCACTAAAAGTCCGCCACAATTACACATTATGAATTTTTTCGTAGTGTAGTCTACCAAGGTCGAACGGCTGCTTGTCCTCATCGGGATAGCCTAAAGCAATGACACACAGCACATTAAGGTTCTCCGGGATACCAGCCACAGAGCGAACCAACTGCTCGGCGCCCTCCCGCTGATAGACATGGCACCAGCAGGCGCCTATGCCCTGCTCGGCGGCAGCAAGCAGGATGTGTTCGGCGGCGATGGCACCGTCTGCTTGCCATGTATCGGTGAGTGAACTGTCCAATGCTACCACGATACCTGCGGTCGCCGTGGCAAACATCCCGCTGCCGTAGGTGCGGCAGGCAGCCAGCGGGCGCAACTGTTCGGGGCTTGTCAGCACATAGAACTCCCACGGCAGAGAACGGTGGCTCGACGGTGCCATAAGGGCACAGCGCAGGATATAGTCTAATTTGTCTTGCTCGACAGGCTTGTCGGTGTATTTCCGCACCGACCGCCTGCTTTGACAAAGCTGTTCAAAGGTATTCATAGCAGTATCATTTTTAGTCCGTTCCTAAATACAATATGCAATCCCCGCAAAGGGACAATGCATAGTCGTTCCAAAGGCTCATCTATAGTCCTTACGGAATAAGCGTGCAAAGATACGACTTTTTTACGGAATATGCAACGCTTCGCCTCGTTTCGGCTGCATTTGCTCCCGTCTCCCCTGTTTCGTACCCGCATGCACCACGCAGAAGCACATAAAAAAGAGGCCGCTCAATTTCTGGTTGAGCGGTCTCTTCTTATTTACAATTCCTTTCGTTCTCGAACGAAATGGCTTTTAGTTCTTGAAGTGCAGTTCTCCGTCGCGGAGTTCGACGATGACGGGGCGTTTGTTGTCCACGCGACCGGCGATAATCTGCTTGCTCAGTTCGTTAAGAACAAGCCGTTGCAAAGCACGCTTGACGGGTCGAG
>CAVFIY010000293.1:0-2936 GCA_963622435.1 Bacteroides uniformis
CGCCATAGCCGAGAATACGAACTCGATAGAGCAGCTGACGGAGAAGACATCGGGGCTGCCGTGGCAATACCAGCAAGACATCGGACTTGCCGCATGCGATACCTCCTCCTACAATCTCCCCGAAGCGTTCGACTTTGTGGATAGCGATTTCAAACAGCTGCTCCTCGAAGCCTACAAGGAGTACCGAGATAGCTCCGACTATGAAATCGACAACGACAATCGGGACTGCACGACTATCCTCAAAGCCTTATCAGGCAGACGGATATTCGCAACCCTTTACAACAGCGTATTCACCGACCCTGACAGAGGCTATCAGCATAACCTGCACTTCAAGCCGTGGCAAATCGTGTTTTACGACAAAATCGTCAAGCTGTCCGACGACCTTACGGGCTATGCCACTCCCACGCTGCTGATTGAGTTCGACACAGACACGACCGAGTACTTCAATCAGCAATTCAGCATTGCCCCAGTAGGAATGGAGATGAACATCGACGCAGACAGTTGGGACTACATCGATTCGAATGGCGACATAGTGGGTCGAGTACAAATCAATATCTAACGACTATGACCTATAACGAACTGACGACGATGGCGCACCTTGAGAGTGCCAAGCAAGTATATGGCTTTCTGTGCCTGACGGCAGAGGAGGGCTATCAGATAACCGACTATGTGGAGGGCGAGCCGATAGAGCGTTTCTATGCCTCTCGCAACCGCTCGCTGCTGATACGCAAGGAGTACGCTCGACCCTACCGAGTTATCACGGATGCCGAAGCGCTCCCGAAGCAAGAAGCACGGAATGCCGCTCGCACTGCCTCGGCTACCCCAACCACTGCCGAAGCAACCGAGAGCGTAGCCGATAGCACGACCGAGGACACCACCGACAGTGCAACCACTCAATCCGAATAGTAGTATGGCAAAGACGCAAAACATAATCAACAAAGGCATACACTGCAAGATACGGGTGTATGGCAACGGGCTTATCGAGGGCAACAACTACACTGCCTGCTTGTACTACAACCCACGAAAGACCGACTTTCGTGCGACCGCAACGGCTGACGCTATCCTCGTAACGACCGAGAAAGACGGTGTAACGACCGAGGTCGCCACCTGTGTGTTCGACTTTACGCCCGAGCAGACTGCCCAACTCAAGACGGGGAATGTCATCTTCGAGGTCTATGACACCACCTCGCAGCAGCAAATGAAATACGATGACGCTTTCGCCACCGTTCGTTCCACCTCAATCAACGCATAACACTATGGCAAACGAAAAGAAATACACCACTATCGAGGTAGCCGACACCCTCGATGTAGAGTTTGGTGCAGCGGCAGAGCAACTGCTGCCGCTCATCGAAACGAATAACAAACTCGCCGCAACAACCAAAACACTCACGGCAACCAACAAGACGCTTGCCGAGACTTGTCAAGAGCAGGCAGTTATCAATGACGGATTAGCCGATACAAATGCACAACTCACGGCTACGAATAGCAAGCAAGCGACTACAAACGCTGAACTTGCAAACAGCAATGTCGAGTTGTCCTCCACCAATGCCGAACTCGCAAGCACCAATACCGAGTTGTCTGCTACTAACAAGACACTTGCCGAGCAAATCATACCGACCTTGCAGGCGGGGTTACAGAACAAGTCAGTCGCTCCTGCTACAACTACGCAAGTCGTCATAGCAGACGATGGCTATCTCGGCTTGCATAAAGTAACGGTCAGCCCTGCGACATTAGAGGAACGGAATGTGGCAATCACAGCCAATGGTACAGTTGAGATTACTCCGAGCTCCGCTCACTACGGCATAGGCAAAGTAACAGCCGCTATCAATGTGCCCTCGACATTGAGCGGAGTGTCCTCGCTATCGTTCGCAAACACAGCAATCACTCGGTTGGATTGCATAATTGACACATCGGCACTCACTTCACTTGCAGCGATGTTCCGACATTGCGAGTCGTTGGAATATGCAAACATAGCCAATTGGAACACGAGCAATGTAACTACGGCAGACCATGTATTCTTCCATGCCTACAAGATTAAGACAATAGACTTGAGCGGGTGGGACACGAGCAAAGTGACAAATATGTGGTGTATGTGCGAGCAGACACAAAGTCTTGACAAATTCATTACGGGCGATAAATGGGACACAAGCCATGTGACAAATTTGGCGTCTTTTTTCTGCAATAGTGCTGTAAAAGAAGCAGATGTAAGCAAGTGGAATGTTTCACAATGCCAAAATTTTGTCGAGACATTTTACTGTACAAACCTTGTGTCGTTAGATTTGTCCAATTGGAATATGCAGAATGGCAGGACATACGAAATATTCATCTGCGATGACGCGAGTTTGAAAACAGTCATTGGCAATCATACATTGGCAGAGGTAGAAGCAGGAACTATCGTGGCGTGCAAAAATATGGGGCAGTCACAAACGGATAGTTTGATTTACTTTGACGCTCCGCTCCTGCGTTACTCCTCATTGTTAGCAGTATGCAACGGACTATATACCCGCACGAGCTCCAAGAGCATTCGGTTCTCGGCAACAGCATTCAACAACATGCGCAACGATGACGACACAATCCCTGACGCTACCACCATTGCCACACGGCAGACCACGATACGGACTATCCTATCAAACAAAAAATATACTCTTGTAACAGCATAAAAACAACGAATATGAATACAATCAATCTTACAATTTTAGAGGCTTCGGCAGGTAACAAATTATACAACGAGGCAGACAAGATAATCGGCGAGCAAGTGCAACTCGCTGACGATGCAAGTGCAACCGCTTGGCGTGAGATAACAGACACAGAGGCAGAGGCATTGCAGGCGCAATGGGCAGCAGAACGCAAAGCCGCAAAAGAGGCAGCATTACAACCCCCCACCGCCTAAATGCACGACTTTGTCCGCCTCATATCGCTTTTCACGGGTATGGCAC
>CAVFIY010000294.1:0-2933 GCA_963622435.1 Bacteroides uniformis
TGCCTTATCCTTGGTTAATCAACTCGGTACTATGGCTCGTGGGCGGCAGTCAGACTATCCGACTGCGCTTTTGGAGCCGCCATCCCCGCCATGCAGCCGAGAAGACGCTGCGTGATATTCTCAATATCTCTCGCGATACGGTTTACGGGCGGGAACATCATTTTGACATCATTCTCTCTGCCACCAATGCGGACGACTTGTTCCGCCTCTATCGGCAATATGTACCCGTAAACGACAGTTTCGAGACGCTACGCCCCTATGTGGAGCGGCACAAGAACGGCGAGACGGATGTGCTATTCCCCGGTAAGCCCGATATGTACGCCACCACTTCCGGCACCACTTCGGAGCCGAAATGGATACCGATGACGCATAAGTATCTGAAAGATGTGTACGGCAAGATGTCGCATATCTGGACTTGGAACTTTGTCAAACACCGCAGCCGTATCTTTGCGGGACACATCTTCCCGATTGTGGGCAAAGAGTTGGAGGGCTATGCGCCCGACGGCACGCTCTACGGTTCGGTCAGCGGCGTGCTGGTGCGTGATATTCCTGCCATTATCAAGAAACACTATATCGCCCCCGCATCGGTGATGTCTATCGCCGACTATGCGGCGCGTAACTACACGCTGATGCGACTCGCCATGCAGCACCGCGATGTGACGCTGTGGTCAACAGCCAACCCCTCCACTATCTTGGAGTTGCTGCGTACGGTGGAAGAGAATGCCAACACGCTGATAGACGACATCGAAAAGGGGACATTGAGTTACGATTTCGACATCTCCGACTACATCCGCGAGGAGTTGGACGCCTATATGCAACCGCGTCCCGAACGGGCAGCCGAACTCCGAAAGATACTCCAAGAGAAAGGCAAACTGGAGCCGAAAGACTACTGGCCGTGGCTGCAATATCTATCGACATGGAAGTGCGGCAATACGAAGATATACATGGACAAATACATGGACGCCTTCGATTGGAACAAGACCTACTATCAGGAGTTGGGCTATATCGCCACCGAGTGCCGTTTCGGCTTCTCGCTCGACGACACCAACGAATCGGTGCTGTTCCCGCAGTTCCACTACTATGAGTTTGTCGCTGAGGAGGAACTGGATAGTCCCAATAAACATTTCTTGCAGATAGACGAATTGGAGCAGGGCAAACGCTATTGCGCATACGTGACAACCTACTCGGGGCTGTTCCGCTACAACATGAACGATCTCGTCGAAGTGGGCGGTAAGTTCTACAAGACACCGACCGTACACATGATATCGAAAGTGAATGGTATAGTGTCGATGACGGGCGAGAAACTCTACGAGCCGCAGTTTATTGAGGCGGTTCACCAAGCGGAGAAAGAAACGGGAATCAAGACCAAATTCTTTGTCGGCTTTGCCGATGTGAAGGAGTCGCTTTACCATTTCTACTACGAGTTCCAAGACGAGACCATCGGGCAGAAAGAGGCCGATGAATTCACGAAAGTGGTGGATAAGCACCTGCAAGAGATAAACATCGAATACGAGTCCAAGCGGGCGTCGTTCCGCCTGCATGCTCCGCAAGCGCATATCCTGCTCAACAATGCCTATTCACGATTCAAAGCCGCCTGCCTAAAGGACGGTTTCCGTGATGGACAATTCAAGTTCAATTTGCTGATGCAAGATGAGAAACGTCGAAATAAGTTCAGCCTTATCGAGCGTTTGGAAACGGGCTACGAAAATTTTGCCACGCGTATTCTGGAACAGGCTAATAAGATTGATGATCAAATGACGCAACGCCGCCGTGAGCGGGAGCAACGCGCTAAAGAGCGTGAGGCAAAGCGCTCGGAACGCAACGCCAAGCGTCAACAGAAAAAAGCCTGACCCACTATGAATTTGCCCCCAATAGACAGACTCACACCGGAGGTTCGTGCTGTTGTGTTCGACCTCGACGGCACGCTCTACGACAAGCATTGTTTGCCATTCTATTTGGTGCTGCGAAATCTGTGGGCATTGCCTTTGCTGGCGGCAGAACGAAAGACGCGAAAACAACTGCGAGGACAGTATATCGGCTCGGAACAGGCATTCTACGACTCGTTCTTTGCCACAATGTGCAAAGGACACTGCTTCTCGGAGCGGTTGGCTCGTTGGTGGTACTTCCACTGCTATATGCCGTCGATGGTTAGCATTATCCACCGCCATTGTCGTTTGAATCAAGGGGTGGAGCAGTGGTTGGAACAATGCAAGCAACGACAAATTCCGATGATAGTCTTTTCCGACTACGGATTTGTGGCGGAGAAACTCCAAGCAATAGGGCTGCCATTGGAAGCATTTACTTGGATTGTTTCGGCACCCGAATTAGGCGGACTGAAACCTGCTCGGCAATGCGTGGAGAAAGTCCTTGCCCGCCTGCAAGTCCCCGCACATTCTTGTTTGTTTATCGGTGATAGAAAAGACACCGATGGTGTTTCCGCTCTTGCCGTCGGCGCCCAATTCGCATTGGTAGAATAAAAATGCATATAGTGGCGTATCGCCATAGACAATAAGTCTATGGTGAGGTGTTGCCACAGAC
This sequence comes from Bacteroides uniformis, assembly GCA_963622435.1. Taxonomy (GTDB): domain Bacteria; phylum Bacteroidota; class Bacteroidia; order Bacteroidales; family Paludibacteraceae; genus Colicola. The sequence goes on from CAVFIY010000294.1 coordinate 2,539, forward strand.
AACAAGTCAATGCATACAGGACAACGCCATACTTTGCCTGTGAATGGTTGGTTATTAATTGATAATTGAATAGCTGCATATCTACAGGGTAACCACAAGGTAAAAACAGGGAAAAAACTAGGAAAAACCGCATTGCTGGTTAATTATTAATTTTTAATTGTTTCAATGAACTCACGCTACAAGGATTTAGAAGTTGCCCCCGGGGTGTATGTTCCGAATGTCGGAATTAAATATCCGGAGAATGACCCGTACGAACACCTTTATCACCCGACTTACGACCGCAAAGTGGTTGTAGATGAATATTATCCCTATGTTGATGACAGTTTGAAATTCCGTTTCCTCAACTGCTCTATGTGGGGACTCTTGCTGAAAGGCTGTATCGGGGCCATGCTGCG
>CAVFIY010000295.1:0-2925 GCA_963622435.1 Bacteroides uniformis
AGTGCTTAAGAAGAAAAAATGTATTTTTCTGACCTTTTCTTGTGTCTCTCGGCAAAAATGTATTAACTTTACTAGTACAATGGTGAAGGAAACAAAAGAACTTGCACAAGGACTTTCGCAAAGACTAACCAAGTAGCCAAAGCCTACTCAAGTAACCCCAAAATTTCAATTCCCAATGTACACAATAAGGACAAAAACATTTTTTGCCGAGCATTGTCGTATAAGGGAGTCGTCGATGGGAGGCTGCTTTAGTTTTACACTCCCACTCATCTTTTTCAATCTCAACAATATGGGAAAAGAAAACAAGTCCTTCAAGCAATTCATGCTTGATCTGAACCCTGAGGTACGCACCCGGGTCTTCCAGCAAGTCGTCAAACAATGTCATGTCACCCCCACCTGCGTTCGTATGTGGGAGCGCGAAGACACCTCGCCGCAAGATTGGCGCATACGGGTCATCAACCACATTGCCAAACGCTACGGCTGCGCGATCATTTTTGCGCCCATCAAACGCAGCCAGCACCTCGAAGGCTTAGACCCAACTGCCTTGCTCCAAGAACAAACACCCCAAGAACAAACACCCACAGCACAAGGAGGCACCCTATGACACTGAAAGAGAAAATCCTGCAAGTCAGTGATTACGGCAAGGACATCATCGTGCGCCTCTACCCCGAGAGTGCCGAGTGTTTTGGCACCAACCGCAAGTTCCGTATTCGGGACGAGAAGACTGCCTCTACCTCGCTCAAACTCGTTGAGAGCAAAAGCGGCACTACCTATTGGGCGGTCAACGATTGGGGCAGTGGTACGCCCAAAGGGCTGAACGCCATCGACCTCTATGCACAATTCTACAACCTCTCTTTTCCCCACGCCTGCCAAATGCTCGCCAACGAATTGGGTATCGACACCTCGCTTGCCAAAGAGGTCAATCGCCCCACTATCGAGCAGCGTGTTCGCCGTACCGACGAGACGCCCGGTGTCTTCCATTACCTGCAAAAAGCCTTCACCGACGATGAACTCTTCATTATGGGACCTTTCGTCAGCAAGCAGGTCATGGAGCGATTCGGGTGGATGTCGCTCCGAGAGTACGACATCGTCAAAGAGGACAAGACGACGGAGATACACGCCAACGACAATTACCCCATCTTTGCCCGCGACTGTGGCGACTTCTACAAGATCTACAAGCCCTACGAGTTCGACAAGCAGTACCGTTTTGTCTATATGTCCAAGTATCGGGACAGCAGCATCCACACCAAAGACTTCATCAACGGCTTGCGTGAAATCGACCGTGCTCTCAACGAACTGCGCAGCAGTGCCGCCAACAACCCTGACCATTCCGACGCCGTCCCCACCGCTAACCAAGACAAGCGCCTGCCCGCCATTTTCATCTGTTCGGGCGAGCGGGATGCCATGAACATTGCCAGTATGGGCTATCATCCCGTGTGGTTCAATTCCGAGACGGCCACTATCACCTACGAGCAGTACCTCTTGCTCAAGAGCAAGGCACACACGCTCTACAACATCCCCGACATTGACGAGACGGGCATCCGACAGGGCGAACACCTCGCCTTACAGTACATCGACATCCGCACCGTGGAGTTGCCGCAGTGGTTGCGCGATCGCCGCGACAATCGAGGCAGACCCCGCAAAGACCTGCGCGACTTTGTCGAGTTGCAACCCCGCAACGATGCCAAGCGCGATTTCGACCACCTTGTCGCAGCCTCGCTCTCTGCCTGTTTTTGGGAGACGCAGCGTATTGGCAAGCGGGAGGTCATCAACATTCGTGTCACATCGTTGCTCTACTACCTGCGTCTGTCGGGCTTTCGTCGTTGGCAAGACCCCTATTCGCAGCGGTGGTTCTATGTCTGGATACGGGGCTTTCGGGTTACCAAGTGCGAACTCAACGACATTCGGGATTTTGTGCGTATGGAAATCAAGCGTCGACACCTGCCCACCGAGGTGCTCGAGTCGTTCATCCTGAGCGGCAAGACCACCAAGACTGTCTTCGACAACCTCGAGAGTATCACGCTCGAGTTCCGTGATTTGGGCGAGGCAAAGATCCTGCATTTCCGGAACGGCGACTTTCGTGTGGACAAAAACACTTTCGAGAGAATCACCCCTCACAACCCGCAACTCACCCCGTTCTACTATTGGGACAACAAGATCATCCCGCACGCTATCTCTCGTCTGCCGTCATGTTACGACTACGACGCCGCTACGGGCAAGGTGCGCTTTCTGCCGCACCCCTCGAAGGTCTATCGTTACCTGACCAACACCTGCCGTATCCATTGGCGGGAGGAGTACGAGGAGCGAGCCACGGGCAACCCAATCGACGACGGCGTGTATCGAGAGAAGTATAAGTTCTCGCTCTATGGCGACCGTCTGACTCCCGAGCAGCAGGATGAGCAGGTGCTTCACCTACTCAACAAGATGTATGTCTATGGCTACCTGCTTTATTGCAAGAAGACCGACAGCCACACCTTTGCCGTTTGGGCGATGGAGAACCAAGACTTGGATGTGAACTATTGTTCGGGTGGTTCGGGCAAAACGCTTTTCTATCGTTGTTTGGAAAAGACCGGATTCTTGAAGATTCTCACGCTCGATGGCCGCAACCCGATGTTGTTCAACAACAACCACTATATGGAGCGGGTTGATTACGATACTGATATCATCCATTTCGAGGACACCAATGTCGATTTTAAGTTCCAAGCCATCTACGGTATCATCGACAGTGGTGTCACGGTCAATCGTAAGAACGAGGGTTCGTTTGTCATTCCCTATCAGGCGGCGCCCAATATAGTGATGTGTTCCAACTATGCGCCACCCGACAACAATCCTTCCACGCGTCGCCGTATCATTCCCGTCATCTTTTCCGACTACTACCATTACCGAGTGGACAGTGCCTATCGGGAGACTCGGCAGGTAAAGGAC
>CAVFIY010000296.1:0-1320 GCA_963622435.1 Bacteroides uniformis
GGGTTAGTGTCGTCTTGTCTTTTCCAGTTCCTGTTTCAATGTGACTATTTCTGCTTCGAGGGCAGTAATTTTCGCTTGTTGCTCGCGCAAGAGTGCTTGCTGAACTGTAGAATTCTGTTGTTGATGCCGATAACCAAGTCGTGCTGCAGTCATTTGTTCTTTAATGCCGCCCTCTTTTACAAACTCTTGCTGCTTGATTTGTATAAATCGATGTAACATCGTATCGATGGAGTAAGAGAGTGTGAGTGCCATATTGGCGAGTTGTACATCGGTAGCAGTATCGTAAAACTGCTCATAGTCAATCGGTTCATTGTGTGAACGACAGAATGCATGCAGTCGTTTGAATTTTTCTTCGTCTAATTGATACAGTTCCTTGTCCCGTACTCGTAAGTAATCTTTATAGTCTTCAATCAGTTCGCGGTTGCTCGCACGAGCCACATTAAGCAGTTTCATCTCGAACTCCCGCGATGTTTTGCCATCTGCCAGTCCTTCTACTATGTTTTGTTTGATAGAGCGTGCCGCCTGCACCATCTGGTCTATTGTACGATCGCTTACATTCAAAAACCGCTGCGTAAAGTGGAAAGTCAAATCGTACACCACAATGCTCTTCTTGTAAAAGTATAGATTATTCCAATTACATTGCTTTGGCAAGAATGTATAGTCCATAAATGGCGGTGGTTTTTATAAGGGTTATAGTTTCTATAGGGGCTATAGGGGCTATAGGGGCTATAGCGTTTATAGTTGCTATAGTTGTTATAGTTGCTATAGGGTTTATAGCATCTATAGTTGCTATAGCGGCTATAGTTGCTATAGTGATTATTATTCAATCCCTCCGAAAGAGGTCGCGGGTGTAGACCTTGTTCGCTACATCGTCGAGGAGGGGATCGTAGCGGTTGGCGATGATGGCTTGGGAGAGGGATTTGAACTTCGGCAGGTCGTTCACGACCGGCGAGCCGAAGAAAGTAGAGCCATCGGGTAGGGTGGGTTCATAGATAATGACCTGTGCGCCTTTCGCCTTTACCCGTTTCATAATGCCTTGGATGCTCGACTGACGGAAGTTGTCGGAGTTCGATTTCATCGTCAAGCGGAAAACCCCTATCGTACAGGGATGCTCCTCCGTGGCGTTGTAAGAGCCGTTGTTGTAGTAGTCGTAGTAGCCCGCCTTTGCCAATACACGGTCGGCAATAAAGTCCTTGCGGGTGCGGTTACTCTCCACAATCGCCTCGATAAGGTTCTCCGGCACATCTTGGTAGTTGGCAAGCAACTGCTTGGTGTCCTTGGGCAGACAGTAGCCGCCATAGCCGAAAGAGGGGTTATTAT
>CAVFIY010000296.1:1330-2282 GCA_963622435.1 Bacteroides uniformis
CGCAAGGCGAGGTATGTATTGGCGAAGAGTTTGACCGCTTCTGCCTCCGTGAAACCCATATAGAGTGTGTCGATATTTTCCTTAATCGCCCCCTCCTGCAACAGGTGTGCAAAGGTATAGGCGGCATCAACCAATCGGGCGTCGCTCGGGTCGGTGCCGACGATGATTCGAGAGGGGTAGAGGTTGTCGTAGAGTGCTTTCGACTCGCGTAGGAACTCGGGCGAGAAGAGGATGTTTTGGCTGCCCGTCTTGCGGCGAATGCTCTCGGTATAGCCCACGGGAATGGTCGATTTGATGACCATAATGGCGTTGGGATTCACCTCCATCACCAAGCGGATGACCTCCTCCACGGCAGAGGTATCGAAGTAGTTCTTCTGACTGTCGTAGTTGGTCGGCGCGGCAATGACGACAAAGTCCGCCTCGCCATACGCCTTACGCCCATCGAGCGTGGCGGTGAGGTCGAGCGGCTTCTCGGCAAGGTACTTCTCGATATATTCGTCTTGAATAGGGGACTCGCGGCGGTTAATCTTCTCCACTTTCTCCGGCACAATATCCACTGCCAACACGCGATTGTGCTGGGCAAGCAGTGTGGCTATGGAAAGTCCTACATATCCGGTTCCGGCAACAGCGATGTTCATGATTCGATGTGTAAATTTGTCAGTTGGTTAGTGTGTAAATTGGGGCTATTCAATCGCAATCCGTACTCGGGAAAATCTGCGTTTTTTGAAATGGCTCGCAAAGGTACTACATTTTTTTCGTTGGTGCAAATAAAAATGGAAAGAAATGTTGAAGAGCAGGGTTTATTGAGGCTGGCTTAGCCGTGGCTTGAAAATGCCTATAAAAATAGGTTAGAAAAGAGTGAGTAGAGAGAAACATAAATAAAAAGATGGGCTGAATGACTAGGGCAACCGCATCAACACTTTGGAATGGACTGTGCCGCCGGCGTGTCGCC
>CAVFIY010000296.1:2292-2895 GCA_963622435.1 Bacteroides uniformis
AAAAAGATTGGTTTCTGCGGGAGAGTGGTTCTTTCCGGATGCGTTTTGGCATACGCATGTGCCAAAACGCATATATTGCTGAAAATCAGGAAAAACGGGCGAAAACAGTTGTTCTACTCGGGGAACTCCATGAGGTATGCCTTGATAAAGCCGTCGATGTCGCCGTCCATTACTGCATTGACATTCGAGGTCTGGTAGTTGGTGCGGTGGTCTTTCACACGCCGGTCGTCGAAGACATAGGAGCGAATCTGGCTGCCCCACTCAATCTTCTTCTTGCCCGCCTCGACTTTCGCCGCCGCCTGCCGACGCTTCTCCAACTCCAGTTCGTAGAGTTGGCTGCGCAAATGCCGCAGAGCGTTCTCACGGTTCTTGGGCTGGTCGCGCGTCTCGGTGTTCTCAATCACAATCTCGTCCGGCTGGTTGGTCAGCGGATTGATGAACTTATAGTGCAAGCGCACACCGGACTCCACCTTATTTACATTCTGTCCGCCCGCGCCCGACGAACGGAAAGTGTCCCACGAGATACCCGCGGGGTTGACATCTATCTCGATACTGTCGTCAATCAACGGCACCACAAAGACCGACGCAAACGAGGTCATACGC
>CAVFIY010000297.1:0-2889 GCA_963622435.1 Bacteroides uniformis
GTATGCAGGGATGTCTTCCGCAGCCGTCTGTTCTGCCGCGGAAGTGTGGAATATGAAAGAAGAGGGAAGCAGGAGCAAGCCTGCAAGAGAAAGGGGTTTTAGGTTCATCGTGTTTGTATATGGTCCGTGTATTTTCTTGGTGGGGCTTTTTTAGGCGTATTTCCTAAAAGCGCACAAAGTTACTATAAAAACCGAACATATACAAACTTCGCCCGTTTTTTCCTGTGAAAAATGTGGTTAACGGTCGATGGCTCGTGTGCGGGCGACCACGAGAATACTGAGTTCGTAGAGGAAATAGAGCGGGACGGTGACAAGCAATAGCGTGAAGACATCTGCGGTAGGTGTAATGACTGCCGCGATAATACACAGCACGACAAAGGCATGGCGACGGTACTGCCGCAGCATGGGTGCGTCTATCAGCCCGAGTTTTGCCAAGAAGAACGCTACAATCGGTATCTCGAAGAGAATGCCCATCAGGAGCGATAGCACCAGCAGGGTGGAGATATACGACTTGAGCGCAATCTGATTGACTACCGCCTCTTGCACCTGATAGGTACTCAAGAACCGAAAGGCGAAAGGGAATATCACCAGATAGTTCAGCGCAACGCCCAAAGCAAAGAGCAGTACGCCGCAGCCGATGAGCAGCGATGAGTAGCGTTTCTCCTGCCGGTACAAAGCGGGAGCGACAAAGCCATAGAGTTGGATAATGAGGTAAGGGGCTGCCACTAAACAACCGAACACGAGTGCCACCTCCAAGTGTATCATGAACTGCGAGGCGAGTTCGGTATTGATGAAACGCACCTCGAAATCGCCCATACAGAGCGACTGCCAGCCTGTCTTCTCCGCTAGCCAACACAGCCCACGATAGAGGATGAAGTCAGACCGAGAGGGCGCAAAGAGCAGGGAGAACAGCGCATCCTTGAAGCAAAATGCCGCTACGGCACATACCGCCCACACGCCCAAGCAACGGAAGATAACCTTCCGGAACACTTCGACATGTTCCCAAAAGGTCATCTTCTGCTCGTTATTGCTGTTGTCCATTGGCGTCTTGCGGTTGCTTCGGTTCGTCGGGCTGTTGTGCGTTCTGTTGCGCGGTAGGCTGTTGCTCGTTGGGCTGTTGCGTGGTGTCGAGCGGTTTCTTAATCTCATTCTCCACATCGTTCATACCCTCCTTAAACGAGCGCACACCTTTGCCGAGACCGCGCATCAGTTCGGGAATCTTCTTGCCGCCAAAGAGCAGCAACACAATCAGGACGATAAAAATAATCTCCGGTGTTCCAATCATAAGTAGTTTCATAATAGGTATCTTTTAGACCTCCCCAACCCCTCCAGTGGAGGGGCTTACATTGTATTTGGCATCCCCGCCATTGGAGGGGAGTGGGGAAGTCGGTTGTTTTATTCGGGGCAGTTGAGGAATATCTCGCAGGTGTCGAAGTTGATTTCCCAATTGCCGCCCTCGCAGGACTTCCATTGGTATTTCTTTGCCATTGTGTCCCACCACGCTTGGAATTTCGTACCTGTCTCGCCCATGTCGTGAACCAATTTTTCGTATAGTTCGCCGTTGTCGGCGGTGAGAATCTTTGCCAACTCCATCAGTCCGTTACGGCGCTCAAAGAGCGACAGAATCTCGTTCTTCTCGTCAGGTGTTACCTGACCTACTAATTTCTTCATATTGATTTGTTGTTTATTATGTTTCTTGTTTAGAGTGAACAAATGTTTCTTATTTACAATGAAAAGCAGGACGCATTTGCTCCCGTTCTTCACGGCTGAGATGCAATCCGTTGGCGACTTGCTCCCAACGGCTTACCACACTGCAGACTTTCTCTATTTCCGCTTGTGCCTCTTGCTCCCGCAAGCCGAAATACGCTGCCACCTCCAATGCCAAGCCTGTATCCAATGCATTGTCGTATTCGTTGATATTCAGGCTCAGTCCTTGCCCGTAAGGCGTTGGATTGAGGTCGTAAGCCGGTGCGAGTGTCCATCCGCTGCGCTCCAACAGGAAGCCGTGATTGCGCAGGTGGTCATCGCAGTTACCAATAACGATATTGAATACAATACGCCGCCACATCTGCCGAAGGTTCTCATCTACCTGACAGCAATGCCGGCTTATCCAATCTGCCAACTCCAAATAACTGCACCCGTCCGTGTCGCCGTCTTGGTAGCCCAACATCGTCATGGCAGAGGTGAAGTGCAGGCGTCGTCCCTCGGCAGTGCGGTCGAAACGCTGCGTAAGGAAAGAGTGGTACTGTCCTGTAAAGCGTTTGGCGGCAAAGGGTGCTACGCTAATACCGCACTGCTGCGCCAGCGCCATGGCTACTGCTTCCCACGCTCCGACATCGTATCGGTCTTGACGGCTTGGGAACTTCGCTATCCACAGTCGTCCGTCTTCCATACGCACATTGGCTTTCGGGCGTGCGCCTCCGAGCGAAGAGCCGGGTGCTACTAACATCTGCAACCAACGATTGTCCTCTGCCTCAAAGGCAAAACCGGCTTGCTCCAACTGCCCCACTGACGCAACAGGGGGGATATTCAGTGCCGCATCGTTGTCCAAGAACGCGCCGTCGGGTGTTGTCTTTATTCGTAATGCTCCCATACGGCTCTCGTCGTAGACACCCAACAGGAAATCGCTCTCCAACAGCGTCTTGCGGGTGCGGTTCTCTTCACGCGCACGGACTGTTTCTCGCCGCTCAAGCAGCATACGCCCCCACCTGTCGGGCGAAGAGTCGAGCAGGAAGCCGAAGTTTGTTTTCGATTCGGGCAGGTACTGCCGACCGCTGTACAATTGCAAGTCGGGATCTATGAGTTGGCAACGACTATAGTGCAGCCACTCGTCTGACAGGCTCATAGAGAACACCTCGTGTCCCCGCACTGCCTCTGCCGTCAATACCC
>CAVFIY010000298.1:0-2886 GCA_963622435.1 Bacteroides uniformis
CCCATATACTGTTCCCCGCTTTGGAAAATATCCACTAGTTCAGGCAGGAACGAGCGGAACGCCGAGCATATCGTGCGCAAGTTCCATATAAATATACCCGAGTTCCACAGGAACTCCCCGCTCTCGAGGAACACCTTCGCCAAGTCCAGGTTCGGCTTCTCGGTGAAAGTCTTCACTTTGCAGATTGCATCATCCGACTGCGGGGCGTTGGGGTCTTTCTCCATTTGTATATAGCCGTACCCCGTCTCGGGGCGGGTCGGCTTCATGCCCAGCGTCAGTATCGCATCGTGCTTCTCCACAAAGTCCAACCCCTCTGCCACTACCTGTCGGAATCCGTCTTCTTGCAGTATCAAGTGGTCGCTCGGTGCGACAATGATGTTCGCCGCAAACGCCTCGTGACTGAGGTCTGTCGCCTCCCAACGCTCCATCGTCCCCGCCGCCATCGCTTTGCGTATTTGCAAGCCGCGAATATGCGAAACGGCGTATGCAATACACGGAGCGGTGTTGCGCCGCGCAGGCTCACACAGCACTTGTGCAGGCTGCAGGTCGGGTATCTGCTCGAGTACAATATCTTTGTATTGCACATTTGTTACAATGAGGATATTCTCAATCGGCACTAACGGACGGAATCGATCCACCGTCATCTGAATGAGGCTGCGCCCCGTGCCAAAGAAATCGAGGAATTGCTTGGGTTTACTATTTCGACTGTACGGCCAGAAGCGGCTTCCTACCCCTCCCGCCATTATCACACAATAGGTATTTTCTTTCATTATCGTAGTGTTTTCATTATTCATTATTTCATTCATATTACATTTAGCCCTACTTACCGTCCTATTAGACCTATTAGTCCTATCGGACTAATTCCCCCATTCTCTCCATCCTCGTTCGCCGCCGCCTGGGGGGCGTGGGTGTCCCCACCCGCGGCGGCTCGTCAGAGCCGTTTGACCATACTACGCCGAGTTCTCTCCGCCCGCCACCAAGTTTCCTGCTCGCTCCGCTCACAAGAAATAGAGAAAAACAAAGTATCTTTCCTCTAATTTCTTTTATTTCTCTTGCCGCTTGCGGCATAGGACACTTTCGCCTCCTGCTCGCTCTGCTCACAAGAAATTAAAGAAGCAAAGTATCTTTTTCTCATTTCTCTTGCCGCTCGCCGCACCCCTCACCCCCACTCGCACGCCCTTTTTGTGCTATTTAGCAGAGATTTCCGCCCTTTTGCAACAAGAAATGCGCCTTATTGGTTTCTGCTTGCAAAGATACGACATTTTTTGCATTCCCGCAAGTCTTTTCGCCAGGAAAATGCAACGAATTTTCTCTCCACCACCCCACCCCGCAATCGATGCAAAGAAATCCCCGCCGCCCACCCCATCATCCTGCCGCTGAGAGTATAAGATAAGCAGAACATAACCGAAACATAACCGAAGCATTAGTATAACATAAGTATAACATAACCGCACTGCACAGCATAGAATAACGCACCCGCACCCCGCCCCGCACATAAAAGCACCCAGCCCCGCATGCAAAAGCACCCTACCCCATACATAAAAATACAAGAAAAACGCACAAACATTTGGGTATATCAAAAATTAGTCGTACCTTTGCACGCTTTTTGAGTGTATATGCCCGCCCGAGCAGCAAACCCCTCCCCGCAGAGGAGAGGCGGAATGCCGAAGCGGACACGCACCTCGGAGAGCAAGAAACTATTTATTCACGCTGAATTGGGCAGTGGCAGGTAGTCTGCAGTGCTGCGGTACAGCAGACGAGGCGTAAATGATGTCTGTCGGTTCAGCCAAAACAAACACTAAATGAATACTTTAAGTTACAAAACCGTGTCGGTGAACAAGGCTACCGCTCAGAAAGAGTGGGTGGTTATCGACGCGCAAGACCAAGTGCTTGGTCGTATGTGCACGAAAGTGGCAAAGTTGCTTCGTGGTAAGTACAAACCCTCGTACACTCCCAATGTGGATTGTGGTGACAATGTGATCATTATCAACGCAGACAAAGTAAAACTGACGGGTAACAAGTGGAATGACCGCATCTACATCCGCTATACGGGCTTCCCCGGCGGGCAGCGTGAGATGACTCCGGCACAGTTGTTGGAGAAGGGCGCAGACCGTCTGATTACCAAGGTCGTTAAGGGTATGCTCCCCAAGAACCGTCTGGGTGCGCGCCAAATCACCAACCTGCATGTGTTTGCCGGTGCAGAGCACACTTTCCAAGCACAGCAGCCCAAACAAATTGATATCAACACTCTTAAATAATAGAAGAATATGGAAGTAATTAATGCATTAGGTCGTCGTAAATCGGCAGTTGCTCGTGTTTATGTGAGTGAGGGTGCAGGCAAGATTACGATCAACGGTCGTGACATCGAAACCTATTTCCCGTCTTCTATTCTGCGTTACATCGTTCTCCAACCGCTGAATAAGTTGGAGGTGGCAGAGAAGTATGATATTAAGGTGAACCTCGACGGCGGTGGCTTCAAGGGTCAGGCAGAGGCATTGCGTTTGGCAATCGCTCGTGCACTCGTGAAGATTAACCCCGAGGACAAGACTGCACTGAAAGCAGAGGGCTTTATGACGCGTGACGCTCGTGAGGTTGAGCGTAAGAAACCGGGTCAGCCGAAAGCTCGTAAGCACTTCCAGTTCAGTAAGCGTTAATCGAATCAATACTCCAAATCGTGTGGACTCCTTTGCGGGATTACCACACGATTCTTTCGGAACGCCAAAGGCTGCATAGAAGCAACTGTTACGGCAGAGGGGACATTGGTTATCCTATTGAAAACTAGCCTGTTACGGTTCGCTGCGCCTGCCGAGGACTTGATATGTTCGAGGTGAACGGTGCGTCCGAAAGCACGGAGATTATAAACAAATAATACAAACTATCTAAACA
>CAVFIY010000299.1:0-2886 GCA_963622435.1 Bacteroides uniformis
GGTCTGTACGACGAGCAGGACTATGCCGCCTGCTACGACTGCGGACACATCTACTCCCGTGATGATATGACCGAGGTCAATGGGGAGATGGTCTGCGAAGACTGCCTCGAAAGCAATTACTCGTGGTGCGAACGCTGCGAACAGTGGCATCCCAACGACGAGATGGTCGAGATGCATACGGACTCGTACTCCGCATACGACCATCCATATATGATATGCGAACACTGCGCTGACATAATAGGTCGGCAGTGCTATGGCAACGGTCATTGGTATCATGACGATGTGATGCGTGAAGGCGCAGACGGTCATTGGTACTGCGATAGCGAGTGGGAAGACCGCTTCACGACCTGCTCAATATGCGATGAGGTCATCTACCAAGAGGACGCTTTGTACGATGACGCTGGAAATCCCTACTGCCAATCTTGTTGGGATGAACGCCACGGCGACGACATCCGCTCCTACCACGACAACCCGAGCCGTGTCTATCTCCACACAGATAGCAACGATGAGGGCTATCTGACCGACAAATTTATCGGAACGGAAGTCGAGACGGAGTGCGGAGATTTCGACGAGAGGGTCGAAATCACCAAACGATATGGAGAGGACGAGGAGTGCATCTATCAAATGCACGACGGGTCTTTGGATGACTCGGGGATAGAATGCATAACCCAACCAATGACGAAGGCGTACTTCGATGCCTTTGACTTCGAGGGGTGGATGTCCGAACTCTCCGAGGCAGGCGCACGCAGCCACGACACAGAGGACTGCGGACTGCATGTGCATCTCAGCCGTGAATGGCTGAACACGAGCGACGACGACGAGCAAGCAATACTTGTGGGTCGTATGCGTCAGTTCATCGCCGACAACCAATCCAAGGTAGAGCGTTTCGCACGACGCTGTGCCAACCATTGGTGCGAATACACACGCTCGTTATACGACAGCGAGAAGGTATCATACGACAAAGACGAACGGTTGGATAAGCACAAGGAGTGCGGCAAGAAAGGCGACCGTTATCAGTCGATAAACAATAAGAACTACGCCACGATTGAGTTCCGTATCTTCAAAGGTACGCTCAACCCGACGACCTACCGTGCGAGCGTGGAGTTCTGCCTACGCCTCGTGGATTATGTTACCACCCACGAGGAGGGTACGGAAAAGTGGGAGGACTTCGTGTCCTACAAGCCCCTGCCCGCCACTATGCGGGACTATATGCTGCGCCGCTCGCTGTTGGTTAGCAGCGCAGCCGTCTAACATCTAACATCTAACTTCTAACATCTAACATCCAAATAGTATGTGTATTGTATGCATTAAACCGAGCGGGGTGAAACGCCCCACGAAAGAACAGTTTATTAACATGACAACTGCCAATCCCGACGGCTTCGGCTTTGTAACCTGCACGAAGAAAGGACTGCAAGTGCGCAAGACAATGGACCCAAAGCAGTACCTGCAATGGGTCGAGCAGATAGATGACGCACAGCCTGTCATCTACCATTGCCGCATCGCCACGCACGGCAGCATAGGAAAGAACAACTGCCACCCGTTCCTATCCACCGACAAGCAGTGGGCATTCGCACACAACGGTGTGCTGACAATCCAAAACGAGGGGGATTGGACGGACAGCGAAACATTCTTCCGACGCATCGCAGAGCCGCTGCTCCGTGCAGGCTATGCGCCCAACGACAAAGGGACATTCGACGCAATGGTCGAGGCTCTTATCGGCAGTAGCAAGTTCGCCTTTATGGATAGCCACGGCAGTGTCTATTCTTACGGACATTTCCTCGAGGACAATGGACTGTTCTTCTCCAACAGTTCCTATCAGTCCTACGACGACTACGGCTTCCTGTTCAGAGGCGTGGGTAGCAGCGTGGGCAAGAAGAAAAAGAAAGCCAAGAAGACGGACATCTTCGAGGACATCGAGCCGCTCGACATCGTGTATGACGACTGCGAGCAGACCTACTACGATTTGGTCAGCCGTCTGTACGACGATATGACGAACGATTGGAGTGTATGGGAACGCTCGATGACAGAACTGTACGACACCTACGCCGCCGAGTACCCCGTGTCGTGGGACACATTCTACGATGCTTATAACGAGGCAGAGAACCTGCTCTGCCAAGAAACCAATGTCGAACTATAAAACTAAACGAAAATGAAAACGATTAGAGAACAAGTGGATGCAATCAAAGAGCAGTACCCCGATGTGGTAATCCTATTCCAATACCCCGACCATTACAAGTGCTTCTACGAGGACGCAGAAAAGGTCGCAAAGATACTCGGTGTAACAGCCGAGGATAGAGGGGATGGCGTGGTACAAACACGCCTGCCTCTGCAAGACGAGACAAATATACTCGGCGAGATTGTGCGTCGTGGATGGCGTGTGGCTATCTGCGATAAGCCCGAAGAGCCTGAGAAGCAGTACGACACGCAGTACAAGAAGATGTTCAACGATAGTTTGCAGCAGTTGCAAGAAAAGAAAGCCGAGCAACAACGCAAAGAAGAAAAGGAGGCACGGGAGGAGCGTGCCGCATTGGAACTGCTGCTGGATAAGTTACAGTTCTTGAAGGACTATGGGTATGATACGATTGAACTGCTACCCACCATTGACGACAGACAACGCCGATACAAACTTGTGCTAACCTGCTCGGCTACACATGTAAATTTTGTGTTCTTTTACGACACACTTTTCCATACATATTTAGACTCGACAATCACAATCTGTCATATCGATAAGATTATCGACCGCCTCGCAAAGTATTATTTCGAGAACATAAAACCAAAAATGTAATATGACTATCACCAAAGCAGACTGCGCAGGATGGCGCATAGAAACGGACGGAAAGACCTACTATGTAGGCGAGTTCTACGGGCAGGGCGTGGTCTATAAAG
>CAVFIY010000300.1:0-2877 GCA_963622435.1 Bacteroides uniformis
TGGTCAAACGGTTTGTTCCAAACCGTCGCGGGTGGGGACACCCACGCCCCCAGGCTGCCGGATGTGCATTCCCCATTTCTCATTGTGCATTCTCCATTTAGCATTGTGCATTCCCCATTCAGCATTGTGCATTTCTCATTGTGCATTCAGCATTGTGCATTTCTAATTTAGCATTGTGCATTCAGCATTGTGCATTTGAATTTTTTTCACTACCTTTGCCCCGTTTTTATGAATCGTCGTATCTTACAATTAGCCGTGCCGAGTATCTTGGCGAATATCACTATCCCGTTGGTCGGGTTGGTGGATACGGCTATTGTGGGGCATATCTCCGACGCTACGGCTATTGGCGGCATTGCGATAGGTACGATGCTCTTCGACCTGCTCTATTGGAACTTCGGTTTCCTGCGTGTCGGCACTTCGGGGCTGACGGCGCAGGCGTTCGGGCGGGGCGACAGAGGCGAGTGCCGTCGGCTGTGGTTCCAGAGTGTGGGCATCGCCCTCTCGGGCGCACTGCTTATCTGGCTGCTGCAGTGGCTGTTCGTGACGCTCGTCCTAGCGTGTGTCCCTTGTTCGGCGGAGGTGGCGGACTTCGCCCGCCGCTATTTCTTCGTGCGTATATGGGCAGCCCCCGCCACGCTGAGCCTCCTCGCGTGCAAAGGGTGGTTCATCGGTATGCAGGATACCGTCAGCCCGATGCTGACCGACCTTATGGTGAATATCGTCAATATCGTGGCGAGTTACCTGCTCGCCGCCCGTTCCCCCTTGGGGGCAATAGGCGTGGCATACGGCACACTCATCGCCCAGTATTCGGGCTTGCTCCTGGCACTCGGTATCGTGGTCTTCCGCTACCGCCTCTTCGTGCGGGGGGAGTACCCGCCGTTGGGCAGTATAGGGCAGGGGATGCGCCGCCTCTTGGTGCTGAACGGGAATATCTTCGTCCGCTATGTCTGCGTGATGATTATCAATGTGGGCTTCACCTCGCTCGCCTCCCGCTACGGCGATACCATGCTGGCGGTGTCGGCGATAATGATGAAACTCTTTATGCTCTTCTCCTATTTCACCGACGGCTTTGCCTATGCGGGCGAGGCTCTCGTGGGGCGGTATATAGGCACACGCAACGGGCAGGACTTGCAGCGGGCGGTGCGGGTGCTGTTCGTCTGGTCGTTGAGCCTCGGGGCTGTGTTCTCGGTGGTCTATGCCGTGGCGGGAGAGCCGGTCTTTCGACTGATGACAAGCGATACGGCAGTCATCGCGGGGGCAACGCCTTTTTGGGGTTGGCTGGTGGCGATGCCGTTGGTCTCGGCGGCGGCGTATATGTGGGACGGCATTTATGCAGGGGCAACGGCAGGGCGAGAAATGCGAAACGGTATGATTTTTGCTGCTATATCTTTCGTGGCAGGTTACGCCATTGCCTGCCATTTTGTCGGTATTCACGCCATCTATGTGGGCTTCTTTGCGCACTTGGTGGCACGAGTGGTCTATTTATCCGCCGATTGGCATTGTGTATATGATAGAGAAATTGCAGAACCGCAAGTGGAAAGTGCTGCGGAGTGAGACTATTCTGAACCTGGGGCAGTGGCTCCATGTGCGCCAAGAGACGGTCGAGTTGCCCAACGGCACGCAGATACCGACTTGGTTCGTGCTGGAGTTCCCCGATTGGATTAATGTCATTGCCATTACCAAAGACGGCGAGATGGTGATGGAAGACCAGTACCGCCATGCCTTGGGCGAGACGCACTATGAGTTGGTGGCGGGCGTGGTCGATAAGGGCGAAACGCCGCTCCACGCCGCACAACGCGAACTGAGTGAGGAGACGGGCTACGAGGGCGGCGAGTGGCAACTCTTTATGACCCTTTCGCCCAACCCGACGAACCATAATAACTTGAGTTATACCTTCCTGGCGACGGGGGTGGAGAAAGTGCGGGAGCAGCACCAAGAGCCGACGGAAGACATCCATGTGCATGTGCTGAAGAAAGAGGAGGTGCGCCAACTGCTCGACCGGGGCGAGATTATCCAATCCCTCCACGCCGCCCCGCTGTGGAAGTACTTTGCAATGACCTCCCCTCACCCCTCCAGAGGAGGGGACTAGGAAGACCTCCCCGACCCCTCCATAGGAGGGGAGTAGGACACCGCCTATTTGACCTATTAGTCCTCTATAGCCTCTATAGCCTCTATAACTCCTATAACTGCTATAACTGCTATAACTGCTATAACCCCTATAACCCCTAATTAATGAAAAAGCATTGGTACATAGTTCTTTTGTTGGTGCTGTTAGCGAGTGCCGCTTTCCGTGTGGCGGTAGTGGTTACAGCACCTTGCTCGGCGACCTTCGCCGAGCCGGAGCGTGCCGTGCTTACGACGGACGGCGACGAGGAGTTGTCGTCGTCGGACGAATTGCCGTTGTTTGCGCTCACGGGCTATTCGCCTGTGTTGTACAACTCGGCATTCTCTCGCCGCACGGAGAGCCAAGTGCGTTTGGGCGAGAGTCAACCCAACGAACATCTGTCTCGTACCACGCTGATTGCCATTGAGGAAGCGTGTGTCGAGAATCGCATGTCAAACGATATATCTTATGGCGAGGCGTTGGTTGTCGGTTTGCCCGCATGGGATATACCTTTCCCCTTCCATTCTTTCTGGTAATCCCCCCCCCACGGGCTTCCGCCCACCTACGGGTTTCCCGCCCACCTACTAACAGACTATTAGCCTAATTAGACCAAATAGTCCAATTAGACCTATTAGTCTAATTAGTCCTATTAGACTTATTGGTCCAATTAGTCCAATTAGACCTATTTATTCATCCGACCTCTTCCACAAAAGGGCATGCACATCCGGCAGCCTGGGGGCGTGGGTGTCCTCACCCGCGGCGGCTCGTCAGAG
>CAVFIY010000301.1:0-2869 GCA_963622435.1 Bacteroides uniformis
CCGCCTGGGGGCGTGGGTGTCCCCACCCGCGACGGTTTGGAACAAACCGTTTGACTATACTGTGCATCATTGTGCATTTAGCATTTAGCATTGTGCATTGTCCGCCGCCTGGGGGCGTGGGTGTCCCCACCCGCGGCGGCTCGTTAGAGCCGTTTGACTATGCTGTGTCGAGTTCTCTACGCCTGCCACAATTATCTCCTGTTCGCTTCGCTCACGAAAAATGGAGGAAAACGAGGTATCTTTTGCTTATTTTCTTCTATTTTTCTTGCCGCACAGCGGCATAGGAATTACTGTCCGCCGCCTGTGGGCGTGGGTATCCCCACCCGCGGCGGCTCGTCAGAGCCGTTTGACCATGCTGTGCCGAGTTCTCCACGCCTGCCACAATTATCTCCTGTTCGCTTCGCTCACGAGAAATAAAGGAAATGAATGAACTATTTTCTTTTATTTCTTTCATTTCTCTTGCCGCGCAGCGGCATAGGAACTACTGTTCGCCACCTGGGGGGGGGGGGCGGGGGTACCCCACCCGCGACGGCTCACCAGAGCCGGTTTGACTATACGGAGTTTCCTGTTCGCTTCGCTCACGAGAAATAAAGGAAATTAATGAACTATTTTCTTTTATTTCTTTCATTTCTCTTGCCGCGCAGCGGCATAGGAACTACTAGTCCGCCGCCTGGGGGCGTGGGTGTCCTCACCCGCGACGGCTCGTTAGAGCCGTTTGACTATGCTCTGTCCTCCCCTCCTCTGAAGGAGGGGGCGGGGGAGGTCCTGCCGTCATCTTGCCGTCATCTCTATAAGATAAGTATAAGATAAGTATAACATAAGTATAAGATAAGTATAACATAACCGCACCTATACCGAAACGCTAGCGTATGCATTGCATATTCATATACTCTCCCTGCCGCAAAAACGCGCCAAATACCAACAATTTGCAATAAAAATGCACTATTCTCTTGCGTATGCAAAACAAAACGCGTATCTTTGCACCACTTTTCTGTCAAGAAAGCGTATATTTATGCAATTGCATACTGTATAATCCTCCGCCGACAGAGCCGTAACAGACAGATAAATAATAACATAAGGTATTCACTAAACACAAGTAAGGTATGAAGAAAATCTCCTCTCTCTTGTTGGCGTTGTGCGTCTTTTGCGCCGCTTTCGCCGAAGTTGAACCGCTCGAAGTAGCGGATTTGGTTGCACCGAAGAGTGCTACACTGCAAAAACTGGCTCCTGCCAAGTCATTAAAGAAAGACGCAGAGAAAGCCGCTGCGTTCAAGGCACAGGAAAAGAAAGCAGGCAAGAAGAAACTCTCTTTCGCACTGGCTGCTAAAACCGCTGTTGCCGCAGACCCTGTTACTATCTCGGGCGACCTCGAAATAGTAAAATACGAGGGCGAGTTCTATTATATCATCGACACCGATGACTATAAAGTGATGCTGGATATCTACTCGGAGGATATGGCAGGTACTTTCACGGAGGAAGACCTCTTCTCCTACTATTCGGGTGTGAAGAACAAAGAAACCTATAAGACTTACGGTATCACCACCGCTTCCATTAAAATTACTTCGGATGTCGTGGATGGGACTACCCTTACGGCGACTTTGCTCTGCGAAGACAGCGTTACCTACAATGTGACGGGCTATAAAGCACCGCTGCCCGTAGCCAAGGATACGATTAAGTTGTCATACCCCAATGCTTCATTCTATAATGGCAAGACGGTAGCCCAGTTCTATGCACGCGACCTCTTCCCCGCAGTGTCTGCAGACAGTATCTATGCTACGATTGTTCTTTCCCGTACTGAAGAGGACATCACGGGCATTTACGATGACAGTTCCGTTTATTCGACGGGCTGCTATGTGGCTTATTTCGGTAAGGACACAACCATTGTGGACTATCTGGAAGACCAAATCAGTGTGTCTGTTTCCGCAGCCGACGGCAAATATACTTGCCAAGCCGAGTTGCTGGGTGAGGATACTATCTGCTACCAACTCACTTTCGTTACCGATGTGCCGGAGCCTGTTAAACCCAAGAAGTATGTAGATGTCATTGCACACAACTTGGAGGTGACGGATATGTCGAGTTTCTTCGGTATGGTTGCTTTCGAGGGCAGCAACGATGAGTACGAAGCCTATTTCATGGTCTATACCGATACGCTCTATGGCACTTTCGGTACCTACGACCTCTCTGACTATTCGTATATTATCCACGGCGAAGATACCCTTTCTATCTTGACGGCAGAGTTGCAGTTCGAGAACTGGTTCGGAGAGGATATGCTCGCAGGTACAGTTGTCGCAAGCGATACCATCGGCTACTACATTATGTTCGACTGGAAGGCACCCGAGGCAAAAGACACCGTTAAGATTGATTTCACCGAGCAGGGTAGGGGGCAGTACTACATCAACGACGGCGACCTCTATCTCTATAACGATAACAGCAAGTACATCGTTGCACTCGACATCTATTTGGATTCCATAGGTGGTGAGTACACTGCAGACGACCTCTATTCTTGGTACTCGTTGGTAGGTGTTATCAACGATGCAGATACCACTCTTCTTGAACTGCTGACTGCCGACATCAAACTCATCGACAAGGGCAATAACCTTTGCTCGGTAGAGGCAACTCTCTTGGCTTCGGATACCATCTGCTATCAGATTACCTCGTCCTATGTATGGGAAACGAAGAAGACGGGTATGGACTACGACGCACAGTCGGGCGAACTCACGCGTACTTTCACCGGTGCCGACTCTACGGCTATCAAGTACTACGAAGAAGACAATGTTATCACCTTCTTGGCTCGCAGCAAGTCGCATTCCGACGAGGTGTACCTCGAGTTCTTCTTGGAGGAGGGCGTTACCACACTGCCCGCAGGTAC
>CAVFIY010000302.1:0-2861 GCA_963622435.1 Bacteroides uniformis
CCAGCGACACTTTGTCAAACCCCACTAGCGGCAGCAGACTATCCACTTTGGCGGCTGTCACTTGCTCCCGATTCTTAAATCC
The DNA here is from genome assembly GCA_963622435.1 of Bacteroides uniformis. Lineage (GTDB taxonomy): Bacteria > Bacteroidota > Bacteroidia > Bacteroidales > Paludibacteraceae > Colicola. The sequence continues at coordinate 83 of CAVFIY010000302.1, forward strand.
GAAGCCCCAAAGATTGACAAGCGGCGCCACCGTGATATCGAACGCCCCGTTACTCTCCTTGTACACATGTGTCGCTTGCGCCCACATCTGCTCGAAATAAGTGTCCGTCACGGTATCTTGATTGCGGTTGATGTGGCTGATAACCGACTCGTGATTGAACATAGAGAGCGACTTATCGAAGGCAAGGAATGTCGCTTGTATGACAGTATCCAAGTCTGCAGTAGACTGATACTGAATAGAATAGTAAGTACCAAACACTTTGCCTTGATTGGTAAAATACTGTTCCCGATGTTGTCTCGACAACACACCTAACACCACCAGCACCGCTAACACGATGGTCAGTAGGATATATCCTAAACGCGATTTACTCATATACTATATAACAGTTCTTTTTGAACGGACGCTGTGACACAGTGTTCTTTGAACGGACGGCTATCGCCGTATTGACATATATTATAATAAATTCATTCTCTCCAAATACACGAAAAATGATTCAAATATTATCATGAACCGGCGTGTCGCCGGGTGCCGTGTCGGCACAGACAATAATTATCATGAATATATTTGGGAATATATTGAGTATATTTGAAATTATATTTGAATCATATTTGGATAATTAGTGATAATATTTGTCTAAGAAACACCCGTCTTTGTTTTTATGATTAATTAGTGGTAATACGGCGTAGCCGTCCGTCTACAAGGAAGTTGATGTGAATGCACATGCAATTCTTAATTCTTAATTCATAATTCTTAATTCTTAATTAGAACCACACTCCCACTCCTACGCAGCCGTTGAGGCGTTGATAGAGTTTCTCGTCTGCGCAGCCGTTGATGAACACATTGTCTTTCGTCATCTTGTAGGTGTTGATACTTCCTGCCGCAAAGAGCGAAATCTCGCACACATCGCCAATCGACCACGGCTTCTCGATACGGGCACTTACATTATTCACCGCAAAGCCGCCCTCGTAGTCGGTGTAGAAACTTTTCCACGGTGTCATACCCACTTGCAGCCCCAGCGTGATGTCGTACGGGAGAGCAAAATCGTACCCCAACTCGATGTACGAGGAGTACGCACGCTTCAGTTCCGGCTCATCTTCTATATCCGTTTCTTTTTCGTAGATATCCGCACCCGCTACCATTGTGTACCAATTGATGTAGAGCGGCACTTCCAGCAAGTCGCCGAAGTTATAGCCTATCTGCACCTCCGTCTGGCTGCTGTTGTCGTAAGCGGTGGCAATGTCTTTTTTCCAGTTGAAGAAATTGCCGTCGCCGTAGTAGTAATGGGTAGCACCGAGCGTCAAGCCATAAAAGGAGAACGAAGCCTCGATATCCACTTCGGGGTAGAACTCCGTACCCTTTTGTTCATCGGTTGCTTTGCGAAACTTCCAATCGCTGGCACCCAGACTCGCCCACGCCCCGATACGGAACGAGGTGTGTTCGGCGTCGAAACCCACCAAGGCTTCGGGTTGGAAACTGAGACCGCCGTTGTACTGTCCGCGCCACAAGTATGCGCTGGTCAGTTCGGCTCCCGCCTCGTAAGCAAACTCAATGGACTTCTCTTGCGCCACGGCAACGGTAGCAACCACCATTGCCAACAGACTGACTAATACCTTTTTCATTTTTCTTTATCTGAATAATTTTGAATATATTTGTTTCTAAAAAACGCCCGTCTTTGTTTTTATGATTAATTAGTGGTAATACGGCGATAGCCGTCCGTTCAAAAAAAAAGAGTTGTCGTGCATTGTTAATTACGGGTATCGTTTTGTCCACGCAATGCCCACCGTGATATTGGCGTTTAGTCGTTGTGCCGATGGGTTTCGGGGTTTCCAACGGATATTGTCTTTCGTCACCCGCCACGGGTTGAGCATTAAGTCGCCTGCCAACGACACGGCACACCCTCGCAGTTGCCATACCTTGTGGAATGACACATCGACATTCACCACGGCGAAACCGCCCTCGAACCCTGTGTATAGGCTCCGCCACGGTGTCATTCCTACTGTAGTATGGAGCGACATCGCATACGGCAGTGCGAACTCGTATTTGAATTCAAAATAGGAGGAATAGGCTCTCCGCAGTTCCCCGTTAGACAGGTAGCCGTCGCGCCCCACCAAACGGGTACACCACAAGAAACTCAATGGCACTCTGTCGCTTATCCGATAGCGGAATCTCAGTTCGTCGGTGTTACCCGCCTCGCCCGGGGCGGCGTTGTCGAAGTTAAAGAAATGTGTCCCGTCGAAATAGACGGCATGCAGCCAATAGAGTTGCACTCCCCAACGATCAAAGCCTACTGTTATATCCACCTCGGGATTGAACCCCGTGAACGCCCAATCGGTAGCCCCTATGTTCCACCACATATCGGCAAACAGCCCGTAGTAGTTCGCTCGTGCCGATGCCTGCATACTCAAACCACCTACATACAGTCCCCGCCAGATATAATTCGCCACCAGCGACGCATCGGCAGTCAGCACCAAGCCTGCTTGGTGCGTATGTTTTCGCTGCGCGTATTCTCGCTCTCGCGTATTTTCGCTTTCGCGTATTTTCGCACTGCGTGCGTAGTTTTGCTGAAGCGTATCTTCGCTAGGCGTAAGTTGCGTACTATCTGTAATTAGTGTAACTTGCTCTGTTAGCCCCTCCTCTGGAGGGGATGGGGAGGTCAGTGTGTGTGCATTGGCAAAAAGAAAAGGCATTGCTCCGACGCAGAGCGTCAGAACAAATGCCTTCCAAGTATTCGAAATGGCTCTTGCCACTCTTGCTACAGACCCTTCTGAGCCGCCCACGC
>CAVFIY010000303.1:0-2859 GCA_963622435.1 Bacteroides uniformis
AAGCGCAGTATTCGAAAACGGCTGTTCCGTGCTGCTCTTGACAAAAACTACCTCATAGAAATACTAACTAATGCTAATTTTTGATGCGGTTGCCCTGGGGTTATGCGGGTAGAATTTGGCAGTATCGTTTTTTTGTCGTACCTTTGCGGGCAAAACGCGCAAGGCACACATTCTTTTTAGTATAACTTATATATGAATCGATGAAGAATTTTGTAGAAGAACTACGCTGGAGAGGCATGCTCCAAGATATCATGCCGGGTACGGAGGAACAACTCAACAAAGAAGTAACCACTGCCTATGTGGGCATTGACCCCACGGCGGACAGCCTGCACATCGGGCATCTGTGCGGCATCATGATGCTGCGGCACCTGCAGCGCTGCGGGCATAAGCCTATCGCACTTATCGGCGGCGCAACGGGAATGATTGGCGACCCCAGCGGCAAGTCTGCCGAACGAAACTTGTTGGACGAACCTACCTTACGCCACAATCAGGCGTGCATACAGCGTCAGTTGGAGAAATTCTTGGACTTTCACTCTACCGCTGCCAATGCGGCGGAGTTGGTGAACAACTACGACTGGATGAAGGACTACACTTTCTTGGATTTCGCTCGCAATGTGGGCAAACTCATCACAGTCAATTATATGATGGCGAAGGACTCGGTCAAGAAGCGTTTTAACGGGGAGTTCTCGCAGGGTATGTCTTTTACGGAGTTTACCTATCAATTGCTGCAGGGGTACGACTATGTTTATCTGAACAAGAACAAGGGGTGCAAGTTGCAAATGGGCGGCAGCGACCAATGGGGTAATATCACGACGGGGACGGAACTCATAAAGAAGATGGGCGGTGGCGAAGCATACGCCCTGACTTGCCCGCTGATTACCAAGGCCGATGGCGGCAAGTTCGGCAAGACCGAGAGCGGGAACATCTGGCTCGACCGTCGTTACACCTCGCCGTATAAGTTCTATCAGTTCTGGCTCAATGTAGGCGACGAAGATGCCAAGCGGTATATCAAGATATTCACTTCGCTGGAGAAAGAGGAGATTGACGCACTGATTGCCGAGCATGACCAAGCGCCGCACCTGCGCGTGCTGCAGAAGCGTCTTGCTAAGGAGGTAACGATTATGGTACACAGCGAGGAGGATTACAATGCGGCGGTAGAGGCTAGCAATATCCTCTTCGGCAATGCGACTGCGGAGGCACTGCACAAATTGGACGAGGAGACTTTCCTGCAGGTGTTCGAGGGCGTAGAGCGTTTTGAAGTGAGTCGTGACGAGTTGGCAGCGGGGATTGCACCGCTCGACCTGCTGGCGGAGAAGACTGCTATCTTCCCCAGCAAGAGCGAGGCACGCAAGACTATTCAGAGCAACGGGTTCTCGATGAACAAAGAGAAACTGACCGACCCGCAGACGCCCATCACGACGGCGGCGTTGCTCAACAACAAGTACATCCTCTTCCAGCGCGGCAAGAAGAACTACTATCTTGTGATTGCAAAGTAGTGGACGCAAGGCAGATACAGCGTCTGTTCCGCTCGGCAGGTGTGCGGAACTTTGCCAAACTGCTGTCGGCAAATGTCGTGGCGCAGGCGATAGGCTTGGCGGTCTATCCTGTGCTGACCCGCCTCTATGCGCCCGACGATTTCGGTCTGCTAAACTTATTTCTCAGTATCGGTGGCGTACTGGTTATTCTTGCTACGGCGGAATACCAGTACGCCATTGTGCTTCCTAAAGATGATGAGCGGGCAAAGGCAGTTTTCCATGTGGGACTGTTTGTGCTGGTGGGTGTAGTGCTGCTGACGGGACTGTCGGTGGCGTTCTCGCACCCGATTGCCCGGCTGTTTAATACGCCGGACTTGGGGATGTGGTATTGGTTGATGCCGTTGTATGTCGGGGTGTCGGGACTGTGGGTGCTGCTCAACTACCACTATACACGCCAACGGCAGTTTGGGCGTATCAGTCGCTATCAACTGTCGCAGTCTGTACTCAATGCAGGGGCGAAGATGTCCTTTGGTTTTGCGGGGTTCTTGCAGGGGGGCTTGATTATTTCATCGGTGCTTGCGCCGCTGCTTTCGGTGATAGCAAGTGTTACTGCGGCGTGGAAAAGGGGACTGCGGGGGCTGTTTGCCCGCCCCGACAAGTCCGAGTGCCGCATCGCTGCGCGTGAGTATGCTAATTTCCCCAAGTTTTCACTGCCGCGTGCGCTCGTGAACAATTTGAGCGGTGCGCTTCCGTCGTTGCTCTTGACCCCGTTCTTCGGTCTTGCCAATCTCGGCTTCTGGGGCATGGCGATAACACTGGCGTTCCGTCCGCTCAATATGATTTCCCAATCACTTTATCAGGTGCTGTTTGAGAACACCGCACAGCGGGTCAATCAGCGTCTGACGATACGCCCTACAATTGTGCGTTTCGTCTGCTTGACCCTATTGGTGGCAGTGCCGTGCTTTGCGGCATTGTACTTTGTATTGCCACTGCTCACGCGTTGGCTCTTGGGTGCGGAATGGGAAATTACGGGGCATTACATCCGAGTGATGTTGCCGTGGCTGCTGCTGTCGGTGCTGGTCGCCCCTATCTGTTTCTTGAGCGATATCTTTCAGCAACAGAAGATTGGGCTGTACTTGGAGGTACTGCTTATCGTCTTGCGTCTGGTAGGGCTGGGGATTGGCGTGTGGCAGCATAGTTTCTTCTATGCCATTGCGGGGTATAGTATCGCCGGTGCTATTGTTATCGGCATACAATTGGCGTGGTATTTGTCGCTGGTGCGCCGCTACGAACGATGGCTGCATACCGATTGATAGACCGCCACAAGGGCTTTACCTACAGCGTTGTAGCGGTATTTCTCGCCGTAGGGGCGGATAAGGGTGGC
>CAVFIY010000304.1:0-2859 GCA_963622435.1 Bacteroides uniformis
AAGCGCAGTATTCGAAAACGGCTGTTCCGTGCTGCTCTTGACAAAAACTACCTCATAGAAATACTAACTAATGCTAATTTTTGATGCGGTTGCCCTGTGCAGTTCTGTTGCGATTATTACTAATCGGGCGGGGATTACGGCTATGAGGAGGCATAGTGGACTCGGCACAGAATGGTCATTTGAGCCTGGCGGCTCACGCGGGTGGGGACACCCACGCCCCCAGGTGGCGGCGGGTGTGTTTCTTCTTTTGAGAAGGGGATTTCTGTGGTGAAGAGATTTGGATTTGGGAGGGTGGTGGATTAGGGTTTTGGGGTGCGGCGCTCGCGGACGATGAGGAGGGCTTCTTCACGGACGGTGTCGGGGAGTGCTATATTGCGCAGTTGCATACTGCGCACCCAGCCTGCTACATCCTGCTCTTGGAGCGTGGAGAAGACTTGCTCTATCTGCTGCGCCTGGGCGGCGGTATATTGCTCGGCGGGAATGCCTGCCAGGGCGTCCAATTCCTCGTCGTCGTAGTACTCTATCTTGGCGTTAGTCTGCAAGAGCGTTTCCCGCTCGCAGACCAAATGCTGCCCGCAACACTCACCGTCAGCGGCGGGTTTCGGCGGGGCAGGGGTATCGGCTTTGGCATTCTTCCGCTCTCGTACCTCGAAGAGGACGAGTATCACGATGCCGAGTAGGAGGAATAGTAGTAGTGGTATCATATAAACCTCTCCTAACCCCTCCAAAGGAGGGGAATAGGGTTATTTGGGTGTTTAATGAATAGGGGCAGCGTATGGTCAAACGGTTTGTTCCAAACCGTCGCGGGTGAGGACACCCACGCCCCCAGGCTGCTGGATGTGCATCGTCCCCTCAAGTTAGACCACAGCGCATAGTCGTTTGAACCTTGCGGCTAGTTGAACTAGTTTATCTAGTTAATCTAGTTTGTATAGTTGTTCTATTGCAGTTATTGTGGTTGCCCGCTTTGCATGTTAATTATTAATTGTTCATTGTTAATTCATCAACATCATCTTCCTCGATGACGAGGTTGTTGATGATGAAGTTTTGGCGTTCTGCTGTGTTCTTGCCCATATAGTAGGCGAGGAGGTCGGAGACGGCGTCTTCTTTGCGCAACATAACTTGGTCGAGGCGTATCTCCTTGCCGATAAAACCCTTGAATTCATCGGGAGAAATCTCTCCCAATCCTTTGAATCGGGTAATCTCCGGATTCTTTATCTCCTCGATGGCTTTGATGCGCTCCTCCTCGCTGTAGCAGTAGCGAATCTGCTGCTTGTCTTTGACACGGAACAGGGGTGTTTGGAGGATATAGACATGTCCCTTCTTGACCAAGTCGGGGAAGAACTGGAGAAAGAAAGTCAGCATTAGAAGGCGGATGTGCATACCGTCCACATCGGCATCGGTGGCGATAATGACCTTATTATACCGCAGTTCATCGAGTCCGTCCTCGATATTCAATGCGGATTGCAGGCAGTTGAACTCCTCATTCTCATAGACCACGGACTTGCTCAATCCGTACGAATTCAACGGCTTTCCCCGCAGGGAGAACACGGCTTGGGTACGCACATCGCGGCTCTTGGTGATAGAACCCGATGCGGAAAGTCCCTCCGTAATAAAAATACTGCTCTCTTGGCGCAAGTCGTCATCCGCATCTTTCGCCGATTTGACGGGCTTGGTGTCGTTGTAGTGTATCTGGCAGTCGCGCAGTTTGGGGTTGTTGAGCAGGTTCTTCTTGGAGCGTTCGCGGGCGGCTTTGGTAATGCCTGCTATCGCCTTACGCTCCTTCTCCGAGTCTTGAATCTTCTGCAGCATGACCTCCGCCACCTCGGGGTGCTTGTGCAAGTAATTGTCTAACTGCTGTTTAACGAAGTCGTTGACAAACTTATTGACGGACAGGTTGCCCGTGGGGGACATGTCCTTGGAGCCGAGTTTGACCTTGGTCTGGCTCTCGAAGACGGGTTCTTCGACATTGATAGCAATGGCACCGACCACGCCGTTGCGCACATCGGTCATATCCATGTTCTTGTTGAAGAACTCTTTTATCGTGCGGCCTATCGCCTCGCGGAAAGCGGCTTGGTGGGTACCGCCCTGAATGGTATGCTGGCCGTTGACGAAGGAGTGGTACTCCTCGCCCGACTGGTTGGTATGCGTGAGGGCTATCTCGATGTCTTCGCCCCGCAAGTGGATAATCGGATAGAGCGGCTCGACGGTCATGTTCTCTGTGAGAAGGTCGAGCAGACCGTTCTTGGAACTGAACTTGCGCCCGTTGTAGATAAGCGTCAGACCCGTATTGAGGTAGGCGTAGTTGCGCAGCATCTCCTCGATGAAATCGTCGCGGAACTGGTAGTTCTCGAACAGACCGCGCGAGTTGTCGGGGGTGAATTCGATGCAAGTGCCGCGCTTCTCCGTGCCGGTGTATTCCACCACGCCCGTATCGCTGACTAAATGCCCTTGGTGGAATTCGGCTTTGCGGGTCTTGCCCTCGCGGAAGGACTGCACGGAGAAATCCATAGACAGGGCGTTGACGGCTTTGGTACCCACGCCGTTCAGCCCGACGGACTTCTTAAACGCCTTGGTATCGTACTTTCCACCCGTATTCAAGAGCGACACGGCATCCACCATCTTGCCCAAGGGGATACCCCGCCCATAGTCGCGCACACGCACTTTGCCGTCCGACACAGACACCTCAATCACCTTGCCCTCGCCCATACGGAACTCGTCGATAGAGTTGTCTATCGTTTCCTTAATCAGCACATAGATGCCGTCGTCGGAGTGGGAGCCGTCGCCGAGTTTACCGATATACATACCGGGACGGCGGCGGATATGCTCGCGGTCGTCGAGGTGGATGATGTTGTCGTCGTT
>CAVFIY010000305.1:0-2859 GCA_963622435.1 Bacteroides uniformis
GAATAGCCCTGACCGACATCTTCTTTGATTAGTAACCCTTCTGCGAAGCGAACAGCATTGAAATAGGTGTTTCCGCTATAGGAAGTGAACCCATTGCCGACAAGAGCATTCATCGGCTGTGAATAACTGAAACTTGCGGGAGTGGCGAGTCCGCAACTGCGGAAAAGAGCGATTTCATTTGTCATATTTATAGTGCGTCATATCCGTGCCGCTTGCGGTTTAATTGGGTTGTTTCTGATTTCGTTTGCTTCAATTACAAAAGAATATGCTTTGCTTTTTTATGAATTTGATAGGACTATAACTCAATCTATTAGGATGTGAGTTTGTCTATAACAAACATAATGATTATTCCAAGAACGATGAAAAGTATCATATTATTCCCCCCTTCTTCCCCAAATGAAATACCACAATGCAAATGCAATTAGACCTGTAATAAAAGTAACCATATCAAGATACACTGATTCGTGTCGTGCGCAACTCTTAAGATTATTGAGTAATTTATAGTTCGATTCAATGTTTGTGATTGGAGCAGAATAGATTGCCTTTCCCATAGAATAGTCCGGAAATAAGAGCCACTATCAACCCGAATAAACTACATACGGCAGTTACAATCTCTTTCCAGAAAACGATGATAAGAATAATAGCAAGAATAGTCATAAGTCTGATTTTTAGTTGTTACATAATCCTATGCGCTAAAACGGGAAAAGGTAACCCATAAAAAACAAAAAAGTCAGAAATCTTTCGATTCCTAACTTTTTTCGATGATAGTATCAACCCTTGTTAAAGGGTTATTGGGTTTAGTCTAACATGATAAATCCTGCCCAGTAGTAGGGGGGTGCGAACATGCGGTCGCCGTCTTCGTCGACGGCATAACGAACGGCATTTTGTGCGTTTCGGAAGGCTTCGCGTTTGGATTGTTTCTTTTCTATCCAATTGGTATAGAATTCGGTCATAAGCATTTGCGTGGCATCATCATTCACCTTCCATAGAGACATAATGATTGTTTGCACACCTGCCATCTTAAAAGCACGCTGCAAACCAAATACTCCCTCGCTGGTGATGTCGCCCTTGGCTGTTTCGCAGGCAGAGAGTACAACCAAATCGCAGTCGCGCAAATCCATTAGGGATATTTCTTTGGCAGTCAAAATACCATCTTGCACGCCATCCGGTAAATCCTTTGAATGACCGGACAATGCGATATTGGCTCCAGCGAAGAGCAGACCGCAACGGTCGAGCGGGTCAATGGCATATTGAACGGGCTTATCTTCACTTAAAGACATGGAGCGTTGCGTAAAGAAATCCTGCTTACGAGCGGTGCTGTCTGCCCAATAGAAACCATGCGTGCCGATATGGATGATGTTTTGATGTTTCCCGCTCAGTGCCTTAAAGGATTCTTCGTTGGCGGCAGCAGAAGTGTAAAGCGTAGCGGAGACATTGTGCTTGGCTAATAACCGTTCTATGGATTCTGCCTCTTTCTTGGTGCCGTAAAGATATTTCACAGAGCCACGATTGGTGGTGTCATTCTCTATGCCACGGGATGCTAACAATGGTGTCTGTTCATAGAGTCGGCTCTCTGCCAAAAGGTCGGTGGTATCGACATCGTACTGAATACCGCCATAGAGCGTGGCTGATTCTTTATGCTCCTCGTGCCTATGAAGTACTAACTTGCGGGTAGAGGAGAGGCGTACCATATTGAAATGGTCAGACATGGTGGAGACTGAATCATACGGGAGGGACTCGATTGCTACTTGGTGCAGCACACCGGATGGGGAGAAATAGATGGTTTTGTAATGTCTTATATATGGAAGTAATTTGTTTACTATTTCCGTACTATTTGCGTAATTGTATATATTCGTCATATTCGTTTCGTCAAGCAACTTGATAACGAGAGGGTGCTTATGCCTTTTTGTTAACAACAGTGCGATATAATGATGAACTCCTATGGAATCTACATAATTAATAAATTCAATTGCACAATCCTTATTAGTTAAAGACCGTCTTACTTGTTGATATTCGTAGTACATAGATAAGTCCTTTTTTGTGATATAAGGCTTTATTGAATGATATATTTTGCGTTCCTCATCTTCGATTTCAAATTTCAACGAATCATTCAATAAAGGGGCGGCTGTAACATTTAATTTTAACCACAAAGTATCTAACTTATTGAGACTTATATTGTGTTCTATTGCTAACTTTCTTATAATATTATTAGTCTCAAGGAGTATTTGCTTGGAAAATAAGGCCTGATTGTAACCGACTTCATTCATATATTTCGCATTGATATCGGTATACATGCATATGTCATTTTGAAACCGATCATATTGTTGAATATATTTATCTCTATCAAAAGACGAATATATTGTGAAGCCCAACGAAGAAGAGTCTACTCCCAAAGCAATATCCCAATATTTAGATTTAAGGATGTCTGCACATTGAGACATAAAAATGGCTGATTTGTTATATTCTCTCAATTTATAAAGACATTTTGCTTGTAACATTAAACCATCTATATCGTACCTAACAAACTCAACAGGGATACTTTGATATCCGTATTGCAAGTAGTATGATTCAAGTTGAGCCACTATCATTTCAGTAGCGATAGCATCGGAATAATTTCCACTATGATAATGTAATGTAGATAGCAGTCTTCCATAATTTATCATTGTAAAGACATAAGATAATGAGAGTTTTTTTCGACTACCAGCAATAAATAGTAGCATATTTTCTATTATATTCCCGTTAAATAAAGATAAGGGTATTTGTTTTCGTTGGATTATAGACGCTATATTTTCGAAAGAAATGCCATGTAACGATTGATATTCAGATGTCAAATGATTGTAATAATTGAATGCTCCTGGT
>CAVFIY010000306.1:0-2851 GCA_963622435.1 Bacteroides uniformis
TCTACTTCGAGATTCCCGCCGATATGCCTACCACGGCAGACTACAAAGCGGCTACGGCGGCAGCCGAAGCCCGCGTACCGGCAATCAAGAAGAGCCTCGGTATAGAGTAACTGCCTATTCGCTACACACGGGCGGCTGCACGGTCTTTCGCAGGCTGCGCAGTCGTCCGCTGTGAATAAAATATACGCGGAGGCGGCAAAAGCAGAGATATAAACAGATACTGCACAGTCGTCCGCTGTGAATACGGCGGAATTACAAATTACACATTACAAATTACACATTGACAAATTGCCCTCCCTCTTCTCTTCGCTGATTGAATTAGATCATCAACTGCTGCTCGCTATCAACGGGTGGTATGCCCCGTGGGCGGATGTGTTGATGTGGTATATATCCAAGAGTACGACTTGGATACCGCTCTATGTCCTGCTTGTCGCTCTGCTCGCATGGCGGGTATTCTGCCCCGCACAGCACTTCTCTCGGCAGGCATTGCATGCGGTAGGTGCTATGCCTAAAGCAGTCTGCCGCCAACGGTTGCTGCTGTTATTCTGTCTGTTAGCCGCCTTTGGCGTAGCAACGGGAGCGGCGGACTATATCTCTTCGGGCATTATCAAACACGCTGTGTGCCGTTTCCGCCCGACGCAAAATCCGCATTTGGCGGACTTGGTGCATATCGTCAACGGCTACCGAGGCGGACGATACGGCTTTGTGAGCAGCCATGCCGCCAACACCATGGCGTGTGCATTGCTGTTCTCGCTACTCTATAAAAATTGGAAAGCCACCGTCGGACTGATGTCTTGGGTGGCTCTCAACTGCTATAGTCGGATGTATCTCGGGGTACATTACCCCTCGGATATCGTGGGAGGACTTATTGTGGGGGCAGCAACGGCGCTGTTGGTCTATTGGGTGCTGAATCGGTGGGTGCTGCCGGCGGTGTGCCGGGGCGAGGCGAACGATAGAAAGGAGGCTGCGGACGACGAGGTCCCTGCTGACGGTGGTTCTGGAACTGCTCAAACTGTTCAGCGGTGAGGATATGCTTTAACTCCTCGTCCAACTGACAGAGGCGGTTCATGTCGTCCTCTCGGTTACAATTCTCGCGACGCATACGCGCATAGCGGAGATGAACCCGATAGAGCGTGTCGATAAGGCTGCTATCGGTCAGGCTTAACTCCCGCACCAACATCTCAGTCTGCTTGCGGGCGACTTCTTCGGGCTTCCGACGAGGCATGCACTCCTCCGGTTCGGGGGGCTGTGCCACGCTGTGGAGGGTAGCCGCAAGTAATATGGAAAATAAGATAAATCGTTTCATAATGATAGCCGACTACTTGCAAACAAGCAGGTAGAGTTACCATTCGCATAGCAAAAATTATGCCATTACGCCCTGAAATACGGATAGCCAGACGGCTCTATTTCGCCCAACAGAATGCGGAGAACGGAGAGAGTACGCAGTCGCGCACCTCACGCCCCGCAGTGCGTGTGGCGCTGGCGGGTATCGTCATCGGGGTGATGGTGATGGTTATCACCCTCGGCGTGGTGGTGGGTTTTAAGCAGACTATCACAGACAAGGTGGCGGGCTTCGGGGCGCATATACAGGTTGTGAATTTCGACAATAACAACACCTACGAGATGCAACCTATCACGGTGTCCGACTCGCTCATCGAGGTGCTGCGTGCCTTTCCGCATGTGAAGACGGTGCAGCCTTTTGCCACTAAGCCGGGGATAGTGAAGACGGCGGATGCCTTTCAGGGAATCGTGCTGAAAGGAACGGACTATTGGGACTATTTTGCCGCCAACCTGTCGGAGGGTGCGCTGCCCGAGAAGCCGCAAGAGGTGCTTATCTCCCGCCTGCAAGCAAAGGAACTGGGGCTGCATACGGGCGAGGCGATGTACTGCTATTTCGTGGACGAGAGCGTGCGGGTGCGGAAAATTACCATTTCGGGTATCTACGAGACGGGCTTCGGCGACTTTGACAAACTGTTTGTGTTGGGCAATATCCGCATTGTGCAGCGGCTCAACGATTGGGACAGCACGGAGGTGTCGGGCGTGGAGGTACTGCTCGACGATGTGCGACACCTGGACGAGGTGGCGGACGCAGTGTATTTCGCTACGGTGAACCATTTCGACGACGACGGGTACAATGTCTATTATGTGCAGACCCTGCAGCAACTCAACCCGCAAGTGTTCGCGTGGCTCGACTTGCTCGACATGAATGTGGTGGTGATTATCATCCTTATGCTCTGTGTATCAGGGTTCTGCATCATATCGGGATTGATAATACTCATACTCGACAGCATCCAACTCATTGGCGTACTGAAAGCCTTGGGGGCAACGAACCGCTTTGTACGACACATCTTCATCGCCGAAGCGGCAATGTTGATTGGTAAGGGCATGCTGTGGGGCAATGCGTTGGGATTAGGGCTGTGTGCGCTGCAGTATTTCACCCACCTGCTGCCCCTGGAGGCGGCAACTTATTATGTGAACTATGTGCCGATTGCCTTTCCGTGGGGCTGGTGGCTGCTGCTCAATCTCGGCACACTGGCGGTGTCCCTGCTGATAATGCTCGCCCCCTCCGCCATCATCACCCGCATCAGCCCCGCCAAAGTAATGCACTTCGAGTGACCGGCGTGTCGCCGGGTGGCGTGTCGCCACAGACAATAAGGTCCTGTAACGGACGGCTATCGCCGGTGGCGTGTCGCCGGAGACAACAAAATACAATGCACAATGGTGGCGTGTCGCCACAGACAATAGATACAACGCACAATTCTTAATTCTTAATTCTTAATTCATAATTCACAATGCACATCCGGCAGCCTGGGGGCGTGGGTGTCCCCACCCGCGGCGGCTCGTAAGAGCC
>CAVFIY010000307.1:0-2823 GCA_963622435.1 Bacteroides uniformis
GCAATTTCTGCCGCCTGCGTGCGGGCTATTTATTCACGGAGATACAACAGCGCACTGACCGCTATATCGCACAACATCCTGATAGTAAGGTGCTTAAGTTGGGCATCGGCGATGTGCGCGGTCCCTTAGTGCCTGCAGTGGTAGAGGCCATGCAGCGGGCGGTGCAGGAGCAGGCAGACTGCCGTACCTTCCACGGCTACGGTCTGGAGCAAGGCGCAGAGTGGATGCGCCGCTCAATAGTCGATTACGACTACCTGCGCCGAGGAATAGACATCGATATCGACGAGGTCTTTGTGTCCGACGGCGCAGGCTCCGACTTGGGCAACTTGAGCGACATACTCGACACCAACAACCGTGTGGCAGTGGCAGACCCTGCGTATCCCGCCTACATCGACACCAGTGTCATGGCAGGGCGTGCGGGTGAGTGGCAGGGCGACCGCTGGAGCGAACTGATACTCTTGCCTTGTACGCCGGAGAACGGGTTCTGCCCCGTGTTCCCCAACGAGGTGCCGGACATCATCTATCTCTGCTCCCCCAACAACCCGACGGGTATTGCCCTCAATCGAGAGCAACTGCAAGGGTGGGTGGACTACGCCCGTGCGCACCACAGTCTGATTATCTTCGACTCGGCGTACGAAGCCTTTATCCGCTCCGAGGATGTCCCGCATAGCATCTATGAGTGCAAGGGTGCCAAGGAGGTGGCAATCGAGGTGCGCAGTTTCAGTAAGACGGCAGGCTTCACGGGCGTGCGTTGCGGATACACCGTAGTCCCGAAAGCGCTTATGGGCCGGAACGATAAGGGCGAAGCGGTATCGCTCAATGCCCTTTGGTATCGCCGCCAGTGTACCAAATACAACGGCACGAGTTATATCTCTATGCGGGGCGCACAGGCAGTGTTAAACGATGAGGGACACCGCCAAGTCATGGAGCAGATTACAGCCTATATGCACAATGCAGACTCTATCCGCAACTGCTTCTTGGAGCAGGGCTTGGAAGTGTACGGCGGTATCGATGGACCCTATGTATGGGTGCGTGCGCCGCATAATATGGACTCGTGGGACTTCTTTGACTTGCTGCTCAATAAGTGCCAAGTGGTATGCACACCCGGCGTCGGCTTTGGCACCTACGGCGCAGGTTTCGTGCGTTTCTCTGCCTTCGGGGCGGCTGAAACCATCAACGAAGCCATGCAACGCATTAAAAGTGCAAATATATTTGGATAATTGCATTAAAATACCTATCTTTGCAAACTTTTTAGCGACTGCCTGACCCCAATAACGGCGTATGCCCTACAGTCGTTACAGAATCAATCAACTAACAACCCAATTTATATGTGTGGAATTGTAGGCTACATCGGGAAGCGTGAAGCATACCCCGTATTGATTAAAGGACTTCACCGTTTGGAGTATCGCGGTTATGACAGTGCGGGTGTGGCACTTATTAACCCCGACGGCAAACTCAATGTGTATAAGACAAAAGGCAAAGTCGCTGATTTGGAGGCGTTTGCCGCCGATAAGGATGTGCGAGGTACTGTTGGTATTGCGCACACTCGTTGGGCAACACACGGCGAACCAAATACGGTGAATGCCCACCCCCACTACTCCGAGTCGGAGGAGTTGGCGATTATCCACAACGGTATTATCGAGAACTATGCAGTGCTGAAGCAGGGTCTGCAGCAGCACGGCTATACCTTCAAGTCCTCCACCGATACGGAAGTGCTGGTGCAACTCATCGAGTACACCAAGAAGACGGATAAGGTGGATCTTAAGACGGCAGTGCAACTAGCTCT
Organism: Bacteroides uniformis; assembly: GCA_963622435.1. Taxonomy (GTDB): domain Bacteria; phylum Bacteroidota; class Bacteroidia; order Bacteroidales; family Paludibacteraceae; genus Colicola. The sequence continues at coordinate 1,787 of CAVFIY010000307.1, forward strand.
AAACCAAGTGGTTGGCGCGTATGCCATTGCCGTACTCGATCGCTCGAACCCGAACCTCATTGTCGCTGCGCGTAAGGGCAGTCCGCTCGTGGTGGGTATTGGCGAAGAAGAATACTTCCTTGCCTCGGATGCCACTCCGATTGTGGAATACACCGACAAAGTGGTCTATATTGAGGACGAAGAGGTGGTGACGATAGAACGCGGTAAGAAACTGGATATCACCACGATAGGCAATGTCCGCAAGACACCGGAGATTAAACGCCTCGAGTTTACACTCTCGCAGTTGGAGAAAGGCGGTTACCCCCACTTCATGCTCAAGGAGATATTCGAGCAGCCGCGTACGCTGACCGACTCCATGCGCGGGCGTGTCAATGTGGAGCATAACAATATCGCCCTCTCGGGCTTCATAGATAATAAGGAGCGTTTCCTCAATGCCAATCGTATTATCATCACGGCGTGCGGCACATCGTGGCACGCAGGACTGATTGCTATGTACGCCCTGGAGGAATTCGCACAGATACCCGTCGAGGTGGAGTACTCAAGCGAGTTCCGCTACCGCAAACCCGTTATCCATAAGGACGATGTGGTGATTGCCATTTCCCAATCGGGCGAGACGGCAGACACGCTGGCGGCTATCCAACTGGCGAAGGAGCATGGGGCATTTATCTTCTCAATCTGTAATGTAGTCGGGGCATCCATACCCCGTCTGTCAGACAGCGGCTGCTATACCCATGTCGGTCCCGAGATAGGCGTGGCGTCCACTAAGGCGTTCACCGCACAGGTGACGGCACTTACGATGTTGGCACTCTGCATAGGAAAGGCAAAAGGCACTTTGACCGACGAGCGGTACTTGGCAATCACGCACGAGTTGGCACTTATCCCCGATAAGATTGAGAAAATTCTCGAGCAGGACAAGCAGATAGCAGACTTCGCCAAGACCTTCACTTATGCACAGAACTTCATCTACCTCGGACGCGGTTACAACTACCCCGTAGCGTTGGAGGGAGCGCTCAAACTCAAGGAAATCAGTTACATAC
>CAVFIY010000308.1:0-2818 GCA_963622435.1 Bacteroides uniformis
TTGCGAACTTCTGCAAGTTCTCGTTCTTGGGCTGTTGGTTGTTGTAACTGTTGTTCGTATTCATAGTATTCTTTCGCACTTCGTGCGTATTTTCGCGTAGCGTATTTCCGCTAGCGCGTATGTTCGCTGTCGCGTATGCTCGCTGAAGCGTATTTCCGCTCGTGCGTTTATTTGTTAATCGTTTGTTTGTTATTTGTTTGTGCGTCAGTGGCTCTGCGCCATCGGCGTACACCCCCGTTTGGGCAAAGAATATACCAAAAAGAAATATCTGCCATTTTGGCAGAGATATGCGACAGAGTGGCAGAACGGGTGGGACAAGAATGGCGAACAGGCGGGGGAGAAGGAGGCTGTTTCTTCGGCAGTCCTTGCTTACTCCTTCGTTTATCACCTATGAATCACCTATGAATCACCTAAGAATAACATAAGAATCACATAAGAATCACATATACTTGTCAGCGAGATAGTAGGAAGATGGTAGCGGGGCGCCAGCCGCCGTGTCGGCGGGGACAACAGGCGGGGCGTCGGGGACGACCGGCGGGGCGTCGAGGACGATTATTTCCTTTGTGAACGGACGCCTGCGGCGTATGGACACAAATTATAATAAAGAGTTCTCCAAATACACGAAAAATTATCCAAATAGTGGCGGGGCGTAGGGGACGATTATTTCCTTGCGACGGACGCCTATCGCCGTATGGACACAAATTATAATAAAGAGTTCTCCAAATACACGAAAAATTATCCAAATAGTGGCGGGGCGTAGGGGACGATTATTTCCTTGCGACGGACGCCTATCGCCGTATGGACACAAATTATAATAAAGAGTTCTCCAAATACACGAAAAATTATCCAAATAGTGGCGTGTCGCCACGGACAACCGGCGGGGCGTCGGGGACGATTATTTCCTTGTGGACGGACACCTGCGGCGTATTGCCGTCCATTATCATAAAAAATTGGCATTGTTATACAAAAGCCTTTCACCATTTGCTTATCCGAAGAAAAAGTTGTAACTTTGTGCGCTCTTTAGAGTGGGACGCCCAAACCCTACCCTCCGACCTCCCCGCACCCCTCCAAAAGAGGGGACATACAGAGCAAAAGAAGACCTCCCCGACCCCTCCAAGGGAGGGGACATACAGAGCAAAAGAAGACCTCCCCGACCCCCTCCAAAGGAGGGGACATACAGAGCAAAAGAAGACCTCCCCGCACCCCTCCAAAGGAGGGGACATAAAATTACACAAGAATACGCACAAAGTGCGAACATACGCGTCAGCGAAAATACGCACGAAGTGCAAGAATACGCGTTAGCGAACACACGCACAAAGTGCGAAAATACGCGTCAGCGAAAATACGCGCGCAGCGCGATAATACGCGACAGCGAAAATACGCACAAAGTGCGAAAATACGCGATAGCGAAAATACGCGCGCAGCGCGAACATACATTTATGAATATCGCATTAATCGGATACGGCAAGATGGGACATATCATCGAAGAGGTGGCTCGGGAACGAGGACACCAAGTGGTATGTATTATCGACCGAGAGAACACACAAGACTTCGACTCCGAGGCATTCGCCACTGCCGATGTGGCTATCGAGTTCACTACTCCCGCCACCGCCGAGGAGAACATTCGACGGGCATGGAGCAAAGGCAAACCCGTCGTCTGCGGCACCACAGGGTGGTGCGTAGACGCAATGCACAATGGTGGCGAGTCACCACTGACAACAAGTTCAATGCACGCCGAGCCGGCGCAGGCAACAGATGCAACGCATGGCGAGTCGCGTGGCGTGTCGTCACTGACGACAGACACTGTTGATGACAAAGAACACCCTGCGCTGATTTGGTCGAGCAACTTCAGCATCGGCGTGAACATCCTCTTTGCGCTCAACAAACAGTTGGCAAAGATAATGCAACACTACCCACAATACACACCGAGCATCACCGAGGTACACCATGTGCATAAACTCGACGCCCCCAGCGGCACAGCCAAGACACTGGCGGAACAGATTTCAATTAACAATGAACAATTAACAATTAACATGCATAGCGGGGTTCAGCAGACCACAAACCCGATAGACGCTGCGCCGTCTACAAATTTACAGACTTACGAATTTTCAAATTCCTACCCCGTTCCCATTACCTCCATTCGCGAGGGGGAGGTGGCAGGGATACACACCGTACAATGGGATAGCGAGGAGGACACGCTGAGCATACGCCACGAAGCCAAGTCCCGCAAAGGGTTCGCCCTTGGGGCTGTCCTCGCCGCCGAATGGATAATAGGCAAAACGGGGGTTCATACCATGGAGGAAGTACTTTGGAATTAGGAATTAGGAATTAGGAATTAGGCAAGGAGCGTATAGGAAACTTTTGAGGTTGGCGTAGTGGACTCGGCACGGCATAGTCAAACGGTTTGTTCCAAACCGCCGCGGGTGGGGTGAAGCGGAGGACAGGTGTGCGCAGCACACTGAGTGTCCGAAGCGAGCGAAACCCAGTGGGTTGAGCAAGAATTCCCTAGTCCACAACCCACGCCCCCAGGCTGTCGGATGTGCTGCCCCTGTTTATTTTATCGCAGCCGTAGTAAACTCAATCAACTATTCAAACACCAACAAAACAATAAACTTATCAACTTACTCAACCATTTCAACCACGCATAAACCGATAAACTTATAAACGGATAAACAATTAGACAAAATGAATTCATTTAAGGATAGAATAAGCAAAGTGAAGACCCGTGGATGGGTGGCGGCAGGGATATGGAGTGCCATCTATATCGCCTTTGTCGTATGGGTGGCGTGGGGCGACTGGGCGAGCCTCGGTTGGCTTG
>CAVFIY010000309.1:0-2817 GCA_963622435.1 Bacteroides uniformis
ACATCGCCGGCCTCGTGTCCGCTCATTGCGATTGTGTCTTGCAGCCGACAGGTGCGTTGCCGCTCCGTGGTCATCTTGTACCACTCCATGACGGGCATCCACAGCGTCAGGTTCACGCGGTCGGTGAATAGGGGTATGTAGGCACGAATAAATACATCAGCGGTACGGTCTTTTTGAAAACCGAAATAGCCGTCCCCCGCCAATTCAAGGCGGAGACGGCTTTCCGTACGACCATCGAGCATATCGGGTATCGGGAATGCATTCGGCCCAAAGTAGTAGGGGGCAATCCCGGTCGGGCGGCTGTAATCGGAGCGTTCGATAGGCACTAAAGGCTCTTCTTCCGCTCGGGCGAATAGGCTGATAGTCAGCAGTATGAACAGTATGTACTTGCGCAAAATGTAGGTCTATTGACGGGTGTCGTGCCACTTGCTTGCACCCGATATTATATATGGCGTTTATCCGAATAGGTTCTTGAAGAAGTTCTTCTTGTCAGCCGCTCCGGGTACGATGTTCGGGCTGCTTTGCAACTGCTCAATGAGTTTCTTCTCGTCGCGGGACAACTTCTCCGGAATATAAACGCCCACATTGATAAGCAAGTCGCCCGTACCCATTTGGCGTCCGTATTGGTCGATGGAAGGCAGACCTTTGCCTCGCATACGGAGCACCTTCCCCGGTTGTGTACCCGGCGTGATGGTTATCTTTGCGCTGCCCGAGAGAGTAGGTATCTGCACTTGTCCGCCCAAAATGGCAGTCGGCATATCCAGCAACAGGTTGTAAACCAGGTCGTTACCGTCGCGCACGAAGTCCTTATGCTCCTCTTCTTCGACCAGTACCAGCAAGTCGCCTGCCACACCGCCGTGGGGAGCCGCATTGCCCTTGCCGTGTACGGTGAGTTGCATACCGCCCGATACGCCGGCGGGGATGTTGATCGCAATCTCCTCTTCGTCGCGCACCACGCCTTCGCCTTGGCATCTCTGGCATTTGTTCTTGATGATACGCCCTTCGCCGTGGCAGGTCGGGCAGTCTTCTTGCACTTGCATCATGCCGAATATGCCGCGCTGCGAGCGTACGACACGCCCCGAACCCTTACAGGTAGGGCAGGTGTCCCCTGCGCTACCGTCTGCGCTGCCCGTTCCGTTGCAGGCTTTGCACGGCACGAGTTTGCGTATCTTGATTTTCTTTTCGGTGCCGGTGGCAATCTCTTCCAGTGTCAGTTTTATCTTGATGCGCAGGTCAGAGCCTCGGCGTACACGCTGTCCGCCTCTTGCACCACGACTTCCGCCGCCTCCGCCGAACAGGTCGCCGAAGTCGAAGCCTGCGCCGCTGAAGATGTCGCCGAACTGCGAGAATATGTCTTCCATTGACATACCCTGTCCGTTGCCGAATCCGCCTGCACCGCCCATGCCTGCAAAGCCGTATTGGTCGTAACGCTGACGCTTTTGCGGGTCGGACAGCACTTCGTAGGCTTCGGCAGCCTCTTTGAATTTCTCTTCAGCCTCTTTGTCCCCGGGATTTTTATCGGGGTGATATTGTATCGCTTTTTTGCGGTACGCTTTTTTTATTTCGTCGGCTGTGGCGGTCTTATCCACCCCCAGCACTTCGTAGTAATCTCTTTTTTCTGCCATACTTTAATTAATAATTAATAATTAACAGTTAACATGCAGGGGAATTGACCTGCGCAGTGCCCTCTAGTGTATAATAGTTAACATACAGGGGAATTGACCTACCCGGGATGCCATCAAGTGTATCGTTCTGCAAGGTGGATGCAGGGAGGATACAATGAGGATAGAGGGATTAATAAGGAACAATTAACAATTAACATGCAAGGTACGCTTCATTTCTGCCACTATGCATATAATTCTTAATTCTTAATTCATAATTCGTAATTAGTGGTTTCTCCCTGTTCTTTCCCTGATGTTACCCTGTTCTTACCGTATTCTTACCCCATGCCTGTTATTCATAATTCTTAATTCATAATTCTTAATTCCACACTACTCTCCCACGACCACTTTGGCAAAGCGAATGACCTTGTCGCCGAGTTTGTAACCCTTTTGCGTACAGTCGATTACCTTGCCTTTCTTGTCCTCGCCGGCGACAAAAGTCGTGATAGCCTCGTGCTCGGCAAAAGTCGTGATAGCCTCGTGCTCATCGGTGTTGAAATCGGCATCTTTGGTCTCGATGGCGTGGATGTTGTGCTTGTCGAGGAAAGAAATGAACTTTTGGTGGATAAGGTCGATACCCTCACGCAAGCTCGACACGTCTTCGGTCTTGTGCATAGCGTCGGATGCTCGTTCAAAGTCATCCACCAGCGAGAGCATTTCGGTGAATATCTTCTGTCCGGCGGTCTCCATCAGTTCGAGCTTCTCCTTTTGGGTACGACGGCGGTAGTTGTCATATTCTGCCATCATACGCAGGTTCTTGTCTTCCAACTCGGCAATGCGAGTGCGAAGAGCCTCTATTTCTTTCGCTTGTGTATCTTCGGCACTCGCCTCGGCAGTGTCTTGCGCCGCATCGGTAGCCTCCTCTTTTGTGGTGGCTTCGGTCGTTTGCTCCTCTTGGGGCTGTTCCGCACCCGCCGTTTGCTTGGCAGTCTGCTCTGTCGTTTGTTCTACCGTTTGCGCATCGTTCTGCTCCACTTTATTCTCTTCCATAGATTTATTTTTATGTTTCTTACTCATTGTGTTTGCTCCTTTGTTAGGTTGGCACCATTGCCGTAATCGGTATGTCAATCTATGTGCCAAATGGACTATATGTGCCATTTTGTCATATTCGTTGTCATAGTATTGTCATAATGTCGCGCAGGTCGGACACGATGTA
>CAVFIY010000310.1:0-2799 GCA_963622435.1 Bacteroides uniformis
GGCAGAAAATCCATCTCTCCAGAACTTCGACTGGGATGCCTACGAACAAGAGAAGCAAGGCACAAAAAACGAAGCAGAAATCAACAAGTACGACGAGACCTTGAACGCAATCAAGGACAACGAAGTCGTAAAAGGCACAGTTATCTCTATCAACAAGCGTGAGGTAGTTGTCAATGTCGGCTACAAGTCGGACGGTATCGTTCCCGCAGCGGAGTTCCGTTACAATCCCGACCTGAAAGTAGGCGACGAAGTGGAAGTATATATCCAAAGCCAAGAAGACAAAAAAGGACAACTCGTTCTGTCACACAAGGAAGCACGCGCCGCACAAGCATGGGAGCGTGTCAACGAGGCATACGACAAGGGCGAAATCGTTACCGGCTACATCAAATGGCGCTCAAAGGGCGGCATGATTGTGGACATCCTCGGCATGGAGGCATTCCTGCCGGGCAGCCAAATCGATGTAAAGCCTGTGCGTGACTACGATGTATTCGTAGGCAAGACCATGGAGTTCAAGATTGTGAAACTCAATCCCGAATTCCGCAATGTCGTTGTATCGCACAAGGCACTCATCGAGGCAGAACTCGAGGCACAACGCCAGGAGATTATCTCCAAACTCGAGAAAGGACAAGTACTCGAGGGTACGGTTAAGAACATCACTTCGTACGGCGTATTCATCGACCTGGGCGGCGTAGACGGTCTTATCCACATCACCGACCTGAGTTGGGGACGCGTTTCCGACCCGCACGAGATTGTATCGCTCGACCAGAAAATCAATGTCGTTATCCTCGACTTCGACGAGGAGAAGAAGCGTATCGCACTCGGCTTGAAACAACTCACTCCGCACCCGTGGGATGCCCTTGACCCGAACCTGAAAGTAGGCGACAAGATTCACGGGAAGGTAGTCGTTATGGCCGACTACGGCGCATTCGTTGAGGTAGCAGACGGCGTAGAAGGACTTATCCATGTCAGCGAGATGTCGTGGAGCCAGCACCTGCGTTCGGCGAACGACTTCCTCAAAGTAGGCGACGAGGTAGATGCAGTCATCCTTACCCTCGACCGCGAGGAGCGCAAGATGTCGCTCGGCCTCAAGCAACTCAAGGCTGACCCGTGGGAGAATGTCGAGACCAAGTACGCAGTGGGCAGCCGCCACACCGCAAAAGTACGCAACTTCACCAACTTCGGCGTATTCGTTGAGTTGGAAGAGGGCGTAGATGGTCTTATCCATATCAGCGACCTGAGTTGGACGAAGAAAATCAAACACCCGAACGAGTTCACGCATGTGGGCGACAGCATCGATGTAGTCGTACTCGACATCGACAAGGACAACCGTCGTCTCTCGCTCGGTCACAAGCAGTTGGAGGACAACCCGTGGGCTGAACTCGAGGCTAAATACGGCATTGACACTATCGTTGAGGGGAAGATTACCGAAATCAACGACAAGGGCGCTGTGGTATCGCTCGAGGACGGCGTAGAGGGCTTCTGCACCACTCGCCACCTCCAGAAAGAGGACAAGAGCCCCGTTGCAGTAGGCGACACGCTGAACTTCAAGGTGATTGAGTTCAACCGCGACGCACGCCGTATCCTGCTCTCGCACCTCCGCACTTGGGAGGAGCGCAAAGAGACTCCGAAGGAGAACAAGGCAAAGAAAGAGGCTGCTGTAGAAATGCCTAAGGTAGAGAAGACTACCCTCGGCGACCTGAGCGCACTCGCAAACCTGAAGGCTTCGATGGAGGCAGAGGCAAAGAAGAAATAAGTCTTTCCATAAGATACTGATTCGAGTAGGAGAGGAACGAATGTTCCTCTCCTACTTTTTGTATTGCAGGGGCGGTGGGGGAGGGATTCACGCTCATTGCTCGTATATGTGAGGTATCACAAATAGTCTATAAGTTCAATGCACCTCCGACCTCGTTAGGTAACTACCCCATACCCCACATACAAAAAAACTCCCTATCATGCTGAAAATGATAGGGAGAGGCATCAAGCAGAAATAATTATGTTAAGCAAATGCTTACTAATATATTTAGAAATGCAATGCCAAACCAATTCCGTCGGAGGACACTTGCCCCTGGAGGGAGATATTTCCGCCACGCATTCCACACTGTACATTGTATACATTATGACTGTTGTGTATCTTATGATACCCTACACTCAACAAGGGAATAGAAGTAATAACCGCCGCAGAACCAATGGTCATCATGGCAATACCGGACGCATACATAGAATAACGGTTTTCACGATAATAGTGATAATAACCATCATAAATATAATTATCTGCACAACAGAATAAGGGAACACCTACGCACAATGTTGTAACAATACCACCTGCAAACAGTCCCCAACCGCTGCCCATCATCCGAGTTCCTTTCTTATATTCTTTGTAGGCAGCATGGCACGAAGACTGTATAAAACGCACATACGCATCCTTATCTAAAGTTGTCTTTACACCATTCTGCTCTAACATATACTCATCGTTGCCCACACGAGCGATGTACCCCGGATTTGTATCCTCCATGTAACCATTCTGCGTTCGTTGCGGGGCATTATCAAACACCCGTATACTACCATTTTGGAATGTAATGACACAAATGTCTTTTGCGGGCAGAACGAATACGGGTCCTTCCTGATTACCCCATTCCAAATAACGCACCTCTGTAGGAGATACCTCTTGAATCTTGCTCTCAATGCGCTTGGCATCGCGCGTGATAATAATGTCCTGTGCAAAAGCAGATACTGACAAGACGACACAGAACACAAAAAGATTCCATCTTTTCATACTGTATCCCTGATATGTGTCGGGAA
>CAVFIY010000311.1:0-2798 GCA_963622435.1 Bacteroides uniformis
CTCATCGGCCGCATTCATACTATCTGTGCGGGCTGTGTCCTGCTCTGCTTTCTCTTCGGTCTGCGAGTGATTTCGTTGGTCTTGCTTCAACTCATCTTCGGCTTGCGAGTGGTTTCGTTGGTCTTGCTCCCCCAGAGCGTTCCACCGTCTTTGATTGGCGGCGACTTCTTCCGGCGACAATGGTAAGCGTTTCCGCAAGTTCTCGTTGGCTCGCAAGCAAGCCTTGTAATGCTCCAAATGGAACTCGTTCAAAAAGTAACGGTTTGTTTCCTTGTCGTAAATCATTTTCCAATGCGATTGTTTGTTTTAGAATTTGCGGCAAAGATACTATATTGCCGCCCCCTTTGTCAAGCCCTGCACGCATTTTTTGCATTTTTCGTTGCGCTCTTGACAGTTGAACCTACCACCTACATAACCTTTCCAAAACTATTGTTTATTTGGAATTTTTGTTGTACCTTTGTAGCGCATTTGGCAACCGCACAACACGAAGTCATAAACACAAGCGAAGCGCATCATAAACACGCAGTCAAAAAACACGCGTAGCGCAGTCAGAAAATGATAACCAACTCTTTGGCCATAATAGCAATCGTACTGGGGATAATACTCCTCATCCCTTGGCTGTGCCAAAAAGTACACATTCCGAGCATCGTCGGTTTTATTCTTGTCGGCATACTGATTGGGGGGCACGGTCTGAACCTCATCCCGCAGAGCGACACCATTCGCGTGCTGGGGCAGATGGGTATGCTCTACATCATGCTGCAAGCGGGTATTGAGGTGGATATCAACGACTTCAGTCAATACAAGCGCAGCGCCTTCCTCTTCGGACTCTACTCGTTCACCATTCCGTTCCTGTTGGGCATGCTGACGAGTTGGCTGATGGGCTTTGCGCCCGCCACTTGCGCCCTGCTGGGGGCAATGTACGGCAGCCACACGCTCATGACCTACCCCATCGTCAGCCGTTACGGCGTGCAGAAGACGCCCGCCGTCAACATCGTCGTGGGCGGGACGATGGTCGCTATCACGCTGTCGCTCTTGGTGTTAGCCGTTATCAAGAGCCACCTGTCGGGCAACGAGAGTGCGCTCTTCTGGTGGGCGCTGGCGGGAAAAATCGTGCTGTTCGTGGTCGCCACGCTTTGGCTGTTCCCGTGGCTCGCACAAAAGATATTCAAGCGGCAATCGGACTCCGTGTTCTGCTTCTTGCTTGTGATGACGATGCTCACGCTGTCTGCTTTCTTGGCGGACTGGGCGGGGCTCGAAGGCATTCTGGGCGCCTTTGTCTGCGGCGTAGCGCTCAACCGATTGGTGCCGAACCGCTCGCCGCTGATGAACAAGATCAATTTTGTGGGCAACAGTATCTTCGTGCCGCTGTTCCTGTTGGATGTCGGCATGATGATTGACATCAGCCTCTGCTGGCGGGGTTGGACGACGCTGGCCATTGCGGGCGTCATGATAGGCACCAAATTAGCCGGCAAGTGGCTTGCGGCGTGGGCGGCACAAGGCTCGTTCCACCTCAGCCGCACCGAACGGCAACTGATATTCGGACTCACCCACGCCACGGCGGCAGGCACGCTCGCCATCGTGACCATCGGTTACCAAATAGGGCTGTTCGACTCGGAGATACTCAACGGCGCCGTGCTGATGATACTCGTGCTATGCACGCTCTCTTCGTTCATCACCGAATACGCCGCCAAGCGCATTGCCCTGCAAGAAGAGGCGAAGTTGGAGAGCGAGCGCACGCAAGACGAATGGATAATGCTCTCTATCGGCGAGGATATTCACGGGTCGCTCAAAGAGTTGAGCCACCTGAGCAGCCTGCACGAGACGGAGATGGTGCAGGCGGGCGACTGGCAAGAGGCGTACCAACTCATCGAGCAGAGCGGTAAGTCGGCGGCCATCTACCACGAGCGGCAGCCGCTCAACACGATTAGCCGCCTGCTGGTGGCAGTGCCGCGCTATGCGGAGAAGGAATACGACTTCATCTCCTGCTTCGGGCAGATACGCCGACTGAGCAGTCAGATTGGGGCAAAAGTGATATTCTACGCCTGCGAGGACACGCAGCGGGTGCTGAAAGCCCTCTGCCAACGAAAAGGGAAGTACCTCCGAGCCTCGTACCGAGAGATGGGCGACTGGGAGGAGGTGCTGATGCTCGCCAAGGAGGCGCAAAAGGACGACATGGTTGTCATGGTCTCCTCGCGCCACGCCACGGCTAGTTACAACCCGCTCTTCGAGCAGATACCGTCTATGCTGCAACGGTTCTTTGCCGAATACAGCTACTTGGTGCTCTTCCCCGAACAGCACACGGGTGGCGAGGTACGCGATGTGTTCCTCACCGACACCCCGCAGCCCAACCGCACATGGCACCTGCTCACCCGCCTGCGGCGGCAGATAGCCCGCACGATACGCCGGCGGCAAGTCGGTCGATGACACAGCCTATAAGTATGCCCGAGATACAGATTCATAGTATGCTTCACGCACCCGTATGTACTCTGTTCGGCGGAGGAACTGCGCTTTACCCATACCTCGTGGATTGCCGCTAACCGCAAGGAGCAGATGCAATCGCTGCAATAGCTGCACGAGCAAAGCCTGCTCCCCACCTGCCGCCCCCTCCTCGCCGCCCTCGCCTTCCACGACTCCGCCCTCCGCCCCGCCCTCTTGGAACTATAATCCCTCCTTTCTTCCCCATATTCGATTCTCTACTCTCCCCCCCCCAAGTAGAGCCCATACGCCCTATACTATTTTGCTGTCCTACTCTACTGCTTTAAGTTGAGTAGCCTCCATATACTTCTATTCCAAAATAG
>CAVFIY010000312.1:0-2779 GCA_963622435.1 Bacteroides uniformis
CTGGGGGCGTGGGTGTCCTCACCCGCGTGAGCCGCAAGGCTCAAATGACTATGCTGTGCAGAGTTCGCTACACCTGCCACAAAAGTCGCATACCTAAAAGTTATTCGGCACGCCGCCAATGATACCGTTCATCCACATCTCCGACAGTTTCATCTTCTGTGTGCCTGCTTTGGTGCGTAGCGGTTTGGCAATGGTGTATCCGTCGTCGTTGCGCTCTATTACATACAACTTCTGCGCCTCATCGTTTAAGTTCAGCCCGTCCAGAATAGCGGGGTTCTGTGTGGTGAGGATGACCTGCTTCTGCTGCTCTTTTGCCAATCGAGATAAGATGGTGAGCAAGTGGCGGCAGAGGCGGGGATTCAGCCCGTTGTCGATGTTGTCTATCGCAAAGAAAGTCGGTGTCTTGGTGCTGACAAAGAGCGTCAAATAGAACAGCAACTCCAGTATGCCCTCGTTTGCATTCTCGGCAGAGAAGATGTTGTTCGATTTCTGCATATAGCGGTCTTGGAAGTACAGGTTCGACTTGCTGCGCCCCAACTTGTACCCCTGCATTTTGTAGGTGTCATTCGTGTCGATAAAGATGTCTTGTACCCATGGAATGCACGCCGCCACCTCGTCTTTGATACGCGCTTTGTCCTCGTCGGACATCGTGTTGAGCAGTACATCCAACCCCTCTCCGTTCAGTCCCAGAGGCATTTGGTAACTTCCCGTAGTGAACCCGCGCAGGGCATCGATAGAAGCGGAGTAGATGAGGTACTTGGCAAGCACACTCTTCAGCCCCGCTGCAGGGGTTACTTGCGCCGTCCAATCGGCGTAGATGTCATCGGGGTGTTCGTTGCTGATACGGTACTGCAGTTTCTCGCTGCCGCCCTCTATCGTTATGGCAATCTTTTGCGAAGGCTTATGCCCATAGAACGAACCAACTACCAGATTGGGCTTGGCAATGCGTACGCCCTTGTAGAACAACTCATCCGTCTTGATATATCCGTCCCGTTCGGCAGCAGCCATACCAATTGCCTCCAAGATGTTGGACTTGCCGGAGCCATTGGCACCAATCAGCACATTGACATTACCCAACGGGAGAGTAATGTCGGCTATGGACTTGAAATTCTGTATCGATACGGAATCTATCATAGACATAGAGTAGTATTAGAATTCTGCGCTTTTGGGGGTGCGGGGGAAGGGGATGACATCGCGGATGTTCTGCATACCCGTCACGAAGAGCATCAGTCGCTCAAAGCCCAAGCCGAAGCCGGCGTGCGGGGCAGCACCGAAGCGGCGTGTGTCGAGATACCACCACATATCCTTCATCGGGATATGGCGACGCTCTATCTCCGCATTCAGTTTGTCGAGGCTTTCCTCACGCACCGACCCGCCGATAATCTCCCCAATCTGCGGGAAGAGTACATCCGTCCCTTGCACGGTCTTGTCGTCCTCGTTTATCTTCATATAGAATGCCTTAATCTCTTTCGGGTAGTCAGTCATGATGACAGGTTTGCCGAAATGCTCCTCCACCAAGAACCGCTCGTGTTCCGAACTGATGTCGTCGCCCCAGTTGCACGGGAACTCGAACTTCTTGCCGTTGCGGATAGCCTCTTGCAGTATCTCGATACCCTCCGTGTAAGGCAGGCGAACGAACTCGGTATTGATAACCGACTGCAGGCGGGCAATCAGCCCCTTATCCACATATTGATTGAGGAATTCCAAGTCGTCCTGACAGTTCTCCAATGCCCAGCGCACGCAGAACTTGATGAAGTCCTCCTCCAAGTCCATCAACTCCTCTTTGTCGATGAATGCCACTTCGGGTTCTATCATCCAGAACTCTGCCAAGTGGCGCGGGGTGTTCGAGTTCTCCGCACGGAAAGTGGGGCCGAAGGTGTAAATCTTGCCGAGGGCCATAGCGCCCAACTCGCCCTCCAACTGCCCGCTGACGGTCAGCGACGCCTGCTTGCCGAAGAAGTCGTCGGAGTAGTCTATCTTGCCCTGCTCATCGTACTTCAGATTGTAGAGGTTCTTGGTCGTTACTTGGAACATCTGCCCTGCGCCCTCGCAGTCGGAGGCGGTGATAAGCGGTGTGTGGAAATAGAAATAGCCGTGTTGGTGGAAGTAGGTGTGAATGGCAATCGCCATGTTGTGGCGGATACGCAGCACCGCCCCGAAAGTGTTCGTGCGGGGGCGGAGGTGTGCAATGGTGCGCAGGTACTCCATGCTGAGTCCTTTCTTCTGCAGCGGGTATTTCTCGGGGTCGGCAGTGCCATATACCTCGAGACCGGTGAGTTGAATCTCAACGGCTTGCCCTGCACCTTGGCTCTCGACGAGTGTACCCGTCGCCGAGATACATGCCCCGGTCGTCACGGGTTTGAGTTGCTCCTCCGAGAACTTCGTGAGGTCGGCTACTATCTGGATGTTCTTGATAGTCGAACCGTCGTTGAGGGCGATAAACGATACATTCTTGTTCCCGCGGCGGCTTCGTACCCACCCGCGTACATTGATTTCCGCTCCAAAGTCCGTGCGCTTCAGCGCATCGATAATTACTGTTCGCAGCATTATTTCTAATTATGAATTGTTTCTAATTATGAATTAAGAATTACGAATTGTTCCTAATTAAGAATTATGAATTAAGAATTACGAATTGTTCCTAATTAAGAATTATGAATTACGAATTATGAATTGTTCCTAATTATGAATTAAGAATTACGAATTATGAATTATGCATTGTCAGCAGCCTGGGGGCGTGGGTGTCCCCACCCGCGGCGGTTTGGAACAAACCGTTTGACTA
>CAVFIY010000313.1:0-750 GCA_963622435.1 Bacteroides uniformis
GCGATGAAAAGATACCTGACCATAGCCCTGTACTCCCTTGTGAGTATGGGGCTATCTGCTTTCCCTAATACAGAGCAGGCTACACCACTTGCTGAATCGACAACTACATTTGCTGAATCAGCAACGGAAAGAACCGAGGTGCAGCACTCACAAGATGCCGCTCGTGCCAAATACACCTTCGGGGACTTCTTCGATGCACTTGACTTGCCGACAGTGTTGGGTGTGGGCTTTACTCCGAATGGCATAGAGGGAGCGACTTTTAATTCGTCTATGCGACTGGCGTGGCGACACCATAAGAACTACGGTGTCTATGCTTTTATCTCTTTCGATACGCATAGCAACACCTACGACTCGCTCTCCATAAAAGGCACGAATGTACGCACGGGTGAGGTGTGGTACTACGAGATAGGAATGGGCGTGGGGTATCGTATTCCGCTGGTGAAAGACTTGCACGCCTTCTATCAACAGCCCTATTTCCACAACTGGGACTTCTTTATCTCCATCGAACCGGGCGTATCTATCCCCTATGTAAAAACCGTCGAGCCACTAACAAGTAGCACTACGGCACAATCGGCAAGTTACACCACAGCCGCCACACTAACAAACCCCACCACGGAAGAACCGCTAGTAAGCAACACCACAGCAGCATCAATAGCGGGTAACACCCCGGGAGAACCGCTACCCGGCACCACCGATACAGAACCTGCCTACCGACTGAAAGACGAGTTCTCTGCTGTAGCCACTTTGCGC
>CAVFIY010000313.1:760-2767 GCA_963622435.1 Bacteroides uniformis
CTTTGCGCTTTGCTGCAGGAGTGGAGTGGTTTATCGTGCCTAACTTCGGTGTTTTTGCAGAGGTGGGTTATATCCAACACTTGACACCGACTATTATTGAGCAAGCCGCCATCAACCAAGGCAAAATCCGCCACCCCTCCGGCCCCATTGTCGCCTCCATCGGACTCTCCCTTTTCTTCAAATAGTACAGTACACACTTAAGACTAAACCTTTTCTTCTTCCCAATGGGGTAGTATCATATAAAAAAGACTGCTTGACTATATCACAATGTCAAGCAGTCTTTTTAGTCACCTCAGTTTTGCAGTCCGGTAGTCGTCCCTTACCACTCCCGAACCATCCCCGCTGTTTATAGTGAGTCGAGCAAGTTCTGTACCGTCGATTGGCGATACCTATTGAGCAGTTGCTCAAAGCGTGGCTCCTTTCGGATAGCGTCCAAGTCGTCATCTGCTTCTATGTGTTGGAAATCGCGATACCCCAAGTTGAGGCAACGCTCAAATGCATTGAGAGCATCCTCCGTTTTTCCCATCAGCGCGTAGAGGCACGCAGCGCCATACTGAACTCTTGCATCGGTAGGTGCATTCGCTATCCTATGCTGTTGCCAAGCAATCGCCTGCTCGTTCTGCCCCAAGAAGAACAGTGCATATTGGCGGCACGAACCATTATCGGCAATGGTATCCACTGCCAGTACCTTCTCAAAATCGGCTTTTGCAAGGAGCGTATCGCCAAGCAGGTGGTACAACTCACCCCGCATAAGATGCAAATAGGCGTAGTCGTCTTGCAACTCAATCCCTCGCGAGTAATCCGACAGCGCAGCCGCAGTGTCTTGCTTGAACTCATACACCCAACCACGCCGATAGTAAGCATAATAGGCAAGTTGAATATCGTTTTGAATAACGGTAGAGAAATCGGCTATTGCCTCATCGTATTTGCCTAATCCGGCGTAGCAAAGTCCCCGTTGCAGGTATCCGTTCCAATAGTTGTCGGTTACGGCAAGCAGGGCATTGTAGTCTGCCAACGCCTTGCGGTACTGATAGAGTGCTTGATAACACTCCGTGCGGTTCGACAACACAAACGGATTGAGACCGCTCGCTTGCAGATTAGCCTCCATAGTGTTCAACTCTTTTATCGCATCGGCGTAATATTCCTTTGTCATATAGACACGAATACGCAGTCCTTGGTAGAACAATTTCTCTTCTCCTGTGGAACTATCAATCTGTTTTGTCACAGCCTGCAGCAGATAGGGATAGAAGTCCTTCGCCGTCCAAAGAAGCACGTCGGCATTTGTGAAATCGTCATTTTGGGCGTAGTACAGATTGAAATATCGAATAGAGCGGTCTATACAAGTTTCTCCGTCACCAATAAGGTAGGCTATCACAGCCGATAGTCGCCAACCCTCAGCGTTGTTTGGGTAGAGCGATAGGGTCGTGGAGAGCAACTGCTGTGCCTCCTGCGTCCGATTGAGCATAAAGAGGCACCGTGCTTGCCCTATCGGGTAGTCTTCTTCGGTAGGTGCAAGTTTTGCAGCGGTCTGATAGTCTTTGAGTGCCGAGGTGTAGTCATTGAGCGAGTAGTAGAGAGAAGCACGATTTGCATACGCCGTGGCGTTGCGTTTGTCTTTCTTGATAGCCGTGTTGAAGTCGGCAAGGGCTTTCTCGTTGTCGCCTATTGCCTTATATACATTCCCTCGCCACTGATATACTTCGCTGACGGTCAAGTCAGCGGACTTGGCGTACGACAAGAGTGCGGTGATGTCCTGCAACGCTTGTCCGTATTGGTCGAGGTAAAGATAGGCGATCGCACGGCACCTGTATAGTTCGCCGTTCTTGGGATAGGAACGCAGTTCGGAGGTGCTGAGTTCAATCGCCTCCGTGTACTTTTCATCCGTAAGGAGTTGTTTCACTTGCGCTGTCTTTTGCGCCACCGCAGTCATCCCCGCAAAGCAGAGTGCAGTTAGAAGAATAGTTAATCGGTTCATTGTAGTATAATTTATTTATGTATGTATTATTC
>CAVFIY010000314.1:0-2762 GCA_963622435.1 Bacteroides uniformis
AAGCGCAGTATTCGAAAACGGCTGTTCCGTGCTGCTCTTGACAAAAACTACCTCATAGAAATACTAACTAATGCTAATTTTTGATGCGGTTGCCCTGGGAGTATAATGTTATTCCTCTTGCTCCAAGACCTCATCAATGATGACTAGATAAACTAGAATAACTAGATCAACTAGAACAACTAGATGCAACTAGAATAACTAGATACAACTAGATGAACTAGTCCCACCGGATTCCACACATCGCTCCGCCCGGGGGCGTGGGTGTCCCCACCCGCGTGAGCCGCCAGGCTCATTTGACCATACAATGCCAAGTCTGCTCCCCATTTACTGCAAATTAGCCTCGAATCTCGGACGAATTACCCTACCATTACCCTACCACTACCCTACCACCCATGACTCTTATAAGGGTTTTGTAAGGTTTTTAGGGGCTTTTGTATGTGTGTGTAGAGTGCGAAAAAAGACTTTATTGAACTTGTATAGAAAAGGGAAATCGTAGGACTTTTTGTGACAATTTCTTTTTGTCCGTGGCGACACGCCACTATTTGAATAATTTTTCGTGTATTTGGAGGGACACAATCCGCTTTGCTTTTATACAAATATGGTCAAATATTATCCAAATAAAGCAATTACTTTCGTGATAAATTAATGACAATACGGCGTTAGCCGTCCGTTCAGAAAAAGACGCTCTGCTCTGTCTATTTGTTTATATTTGATTGAATTTTTCGTGTATTTGGAGAACGACTTTATTTTAATTCGTGTCCCTACTGCGCAGTCGTCCGTCCCCAAAAGTTCTAGTGTATAGTGTCGCCCCACCTGTGCCACACCCCCTCCTATGGAGGGGCTTGGGGAGGTCTTACAGCCTCTCGTTCAACACCTGATAGAACCGTGGTGAGACGGGTACGGGCTTGATGTCGGGCGTGTCCAGTTCGGCTACTATCACTCCTTCTTTGTCACGCCGAAGAACCTTGATGTGTCGTGGGTTGACGAAGTACGACCGTTGGCAACGCACTATCCCGTGCTGCTGCAGTCCCTCTTCCACAGACCGCATGGAGTTCCGTAGCGCGTATTTCTTGTGCGTGTCGCTCTCCAGGTAGTGTATATGGATGTAGTTCTCGTCGGCTTGGATGTAGAGAATAGCGTCGGCGGCGATTACGAGTTTGAGCCGTTGCGTGCTGTCGTAGAAGCGCATGAGGTTCTCTTCCGTGGCGGGTATCTCTATCTTGCGGGTGGCGTACATCAGCAGGTTGATGATGATGTATGGGTATCCGATAGTGGCAACGAGCAGTAGCAGACACCGCCCCACAACGGGGAAATAGTGGTACAGCCCTCGGTACATCAGCGTCATGTAAAGAGCCATGAACAGAGCCATAACCACCACCTCTGCCAGAGTCCATAGAATGTAATACACCCACGGTAAACGGAGGTGCTTACGGCACGCCGTCATCGGTATGCGTGAGCCGCATAGCACACCTACCATGATACACATCAGTATCAGGGTGTTGAATACCAACTTATCTTGCCCCATAGCGAGGAACTCTACCATCCATTCCGAGTGGTAGAGTAGGATGAAACAGAGGAAGAACGCAGGTATCGCCAGCAGGTGCAGAAAGAGAGCGGTCAGGCTCATGATAGTGGTAGGAATTCGTTGCATATTTCGTCATTATTAGTGGTGTGACGAAAGCGGAGTAGGGTGTATTTCGTCCCTATATTTCCGTTTTTGTCCCCTTTTGTCCGTATTCTATCAACAATTATGCCATTTGGTCACTATTCTTTGTCTTATCTCTATGCCTGTTGTACTTTTGCACTCGAAATCGTAAATCTGCTTGGTACGCAGACAGTACCAAGTGCAATAAACGGAACCGATGAATGTATATAGTCTAATCGATAAAGGTATGAAAAAGGTAGTCGTATTAGGGGATTCTATTTCCCGTGGAATTGTGTTGCGTAACGAACGCTATGCTATTTTGGAAAAAGGCTTCGTGGAGCAGAGTGCGGAGGCACTCGGTATGACGGTGCAGAACTATAGTAAGATGGGTTGCACTATTCAGCGTGGGGCGGAGATACTGGAGCAGCGTAAAGACGCTGTCGCCGCCGCAGACATTACCCTTTTGGAGTATGGAGGTAACGACTCGGACTTCTTCTGGAGCGAGATAGCGGAAACACCTGCCGAGAAGCACTATCCCAAGACGGGACTGCTTCAGTTCCATGCGCTCTATACGCAGATGATTCGTCGTGTGCGTGAATTAGGGAGCAGCCCCGTGTTGCTCAGCCTGCCGTTGATGGACGGTAATCGTTTCTTTGACTATACCACGCGTACGATGACTACGGTCGAGCGGGAGCGTATCCTCTCGTGGTTGGGCGGTCAGTTGGAGCGTATCCGTAACTACCACGATATGTATAACATGGAGGTCTATCGTATCGCCCTTGAGCAGCAAGTGCCTATTTTGGACATTACCTCGCCTTTCCTGGATAATAGGGACTATACGCAGTATATCTGTGCCGACGGAATCCACCCCTCCGAGGCAGGTCATACCCTCATGGCCGCCCGCCTCATCGCCTACTACCGCTCCCTCTCCCTCTCTAGTTCCCTTTCCAGTTCCTCCACCTTCTCCCCCTCTAGTGTGCCCTCCCTCTCTAGTTCCCTCTCCCGCGCCTAATCCCTCAAACTTAACGCCTCGCCTATCTAGAACATCTAGCCTATCTAGAACATCTAGAATATCTAGCCTATCTAGAATATCTAGCCAAACTAGTTCCTCTATATC
>CAVFIY010000315.1:0-2735 GCA_963622435.1 Bacteroides uniformis
CCCTGAAAAGCAGCGACGCCGATAGAGGTTACCCCCTCCTCGAAGATGACGGTCGTCAGGCTCGTGCAATCTTGGAAAGCCCCCCACCCCATGTCGTCGATACAGCCGGGAATGAAGACTGCCGTCAAGCCTGTGCAGCCTGCGAACGCCTTCCAGCCGATGCCCTTATCCAGCGACCCCGGGAGAGACACGGAGCGCAGTTCGGTACATTCGAGGAACGCCTCGGTCGCGATGTACACAACGGGGAACAGTTCGTCGTGGAAAGACACTTGCGGCGCAATCACGATGTCGCCCCGATACTTGCCCTCGGGGAAGGCGATGACGGTCGCGGTGTGGGTGGTTTCGTTTAACGAATAGCAGACGCTGTTAAGTAGTAGGTTCATTGCTGTGGGGTTTATGATAAGTAGTGGATATCCGGTTATAACCCGAAAAGTTGGTGGTTAGCGTGTAAAAATTCGGGTATAACCAGAAAAATTAGGGTTATATTATGCGTGGGTGAATATTTATATCTCGACTAGTTTGTCGCGGTAGGAAGATAGACCTAACTGACAGAAATAGTCTATCGTCCCCTGCGGGATATAGATGGTTTGAAGGCTGTCGCACAAAGAGAAATCTTCATTTATGTGGCAGAGCGTCCGAGGCAAGGAAATGGATATTAGACTCGTACAAGACATAAATGCATTCCACCCAATAGCGGTTACACCCTCCGGAATAGTGAGCGAAGTGAGTCCTCGACAAAAGACAAACGCCTGCCTCCCGATATGCGTTACCGTGTTAGGAATGGCGACAGACTTCATCTCTTCACGGAACTGCAATGCACAATCGCAGATACAAGTAGTTCCCGGTTTGATGACAACCTCTGCATCGAGAGGCATTTTTCCTTTGTACGAGTACAAAACATTGCCGATATAGACAAGCCCGTCGGCTTGGCTGTTATACCACGCTGTATTGTGAAACGCCTCCTCACCGATAGAAGTCATGCTGTCCGGAAGCACAATAGAGGTCAATTCGACACGCCCATAGAATGCACGCTTGCCAATAGTCGTTACGCGATAGACAACATCCGCATATTGTACCGTGGAAGGAATCGTAAGGAGTCCCTCTATTTCTTCCGCTGCGCCACAGACCGTAGCCTCCTTGGTATTAGGGTCTAAATCAAAAGTTAACTCGTTTATTTTGTGCGCCATAGAATTGGAATTTTGTTGCCTTGCTAAAGATGGATGGAATTCTTGTGATTTAATTATTCTGTTTTCCGATTTTTGTGCTATTGATTTAGAAGACTACACTAGATTTCCGGTAAATCCTTTTTTATCAACAACCAACATATCCGGATGGCTTTATAGTATCCGTTTGTCTTAGGAAATGGAATAGAAGGTTGTGGCGTTAGTATAGGTGAGTTTATCGTAGTCAGACGCAAAAAGTACTGCTTGCAATTTGGACAAGAGGGCGGTATAGTACCCTTTGAAATCATACTGATTGATATCGCTATTGCCTTGTAGGACACCATAATAGAAGCCCATTAGAGGCAAATCAGTCCCCCACATCATTCTATCTATCAACCCCGCTTGCACCATCTGCTCAATGTCCGCAATAGGAGTAAAAGCCGTATCTGCCCATGCGTTTGGGCAGGCTTGCATAATACGAATGGTTTGGTCAACAGGGCGGCTATGCGCCAAAATGAATGTTTGCTCCGGATGGGCTTGTATCAGCGGGGCATAGTCGTCCGGATAACATTGCTCGTTTCCCGTGTGGAACAGGATAGGCAGGTGCATATCTTGCGCCAACTCCACCACTTGGCGCATAAGCGTTCCCATTGCATCACCCCACTGACCGTGTTGGAGATAGTTATGCACTTTGATACACTGCCAACGGATACCGCAATCAAGAAGTTGTTGAATACCACCGCTCTGCAACATCTGCGGCGTTATCCAAAGAACAGGGACGATACGGACTTCGTCTTGCGACAAGAGTTGCTCGAACTCGGAGAGTACCTTTGGGTAGTCCTCCAGAGCCACAGATGTAGATGATACGGCAATGTCGGTAATACCGATTTGCTTACACGCCCGAAGCACCATCTGCGGGCTGAAAAACAAATCGTTGTAAAATTGCCCGATATGGACATGCGAATCAAATAACATCTCTATTGTTCGTGGATTGAGAAATACTCCTCGACTATTTTCTTGTTGAGGAAAGCGACATCGCAGAAATGCTTGTTTATCTTGAACATATCGCCATTGCTCTCGTTGTAGTTCCGCACCAAGCACATCGCACAGTAGTTGCGTGCTTCACAATGCATACACTGCGGGAAATCGCCTTGCGTAACGGCACGCACTTTCTCGAGTTGTGCGGAATGTTCCCAAATCTCTTGCAGTGACTGCTTGTACACATTGCCGACAACCATTGCCTGCCAACCGGCGCACGGATAAACATCGCCACTCTCTGTGATACAACAATCGTTGATGCCCGCCCCACAAAGCGGTTGCTTGGCGAAACGCTCCTCGCTGATGGAAATAGCCTCAGAAACAGGATGTTGCTTGAGGGTGTGTTCTTTATAATCCTTATCCCAAGCCATAATATCACGCAGGAGGTACTCCGTCTCTTCCAACGAAAGACGATTTGCCAAGTTGCTTGTGTCGAAGTTGGCTTCTGCCATCATAATATAGTCGGTTTGCGCCTTGCAGCGGAGGGACTGGGCATACTTGAGTACATCGGCATAACCTCGATAGTTCGCTTTC
>CAVFIY010000316.1:0-2732 GCA_963622435.1 Bacteroides uniformis
GCCGGGTTGCCTTGGTACGCGATAAGAAACTCACCTTTTTTGTATTCTTACCGCACGAGATTGATAGCATTGCACAAAATCTATCAATCTTATGGCAGACAATACCAATCTACACGCAGCGAAAGTCGCTAAAAATGATGAGTTCTATACCCAAATCCACGATATAGAGAATGAGATAAATCACTATAAAGACTTTTTTTATGACAAAGTGGTCTTTTGTAATTGTGACGACCCATACGAGAGTAACTTCTTTAAGTACTTTGCCAATAACTTTAACGAGTTCCATTTGCGCAAACTCATTGCAACATGTTACAATGGTTCCCCTGTATCAGGCAATGAGTTATTATTAGACTTTGGGGACAATGTCAGCGACCCAAAGAAAATTGCCTATAAGGTAGAAATAACGGAAGTCCGAGATTTTAATGGAGATGGTAGTGAAGATTTAGCAGATGTTCGTTACCTTATGCAGAATGATAAGAATGTAATTTCTGTTCTGAAAGGCAACGGCGACTTCCGCAGTCCGGAATGTATCGATTTACTGAAAGAAGCAGATGTGGTAGTCACTAATCCGCCTTTTTCTTTATTTCGTGACTATGTCGCACATTTAGTCAAATACGACAAGAAATTTATCATACTGGGTAATATGAATGCCGTTACCTATAAGGAGATATTTTCGTTGATAAAGACTAATAAAATGTGGATTGGTTATGGGTTTAATCTCTCAATGGTATTCCGCACAACCTATCCAAATCTTTTAGAGGCAAATCGCAAGTATGTGCGTTCCAAAGGTTTCGACCCCGACAAGAACTATGTAAAGACACCCGCTATTGCATGGTGTACAAGCATTGATATTACCAAACGCGACGAGGAAATGATACTCTACAAGCACTACAATGCAGAGGAATATCCGACCTACGAAAATTATAACGCTATCAATATCAACAAAGTAACGGACATCCCGTGTGATTATGACGGTGTTATGGGTGTGCCTATTACTTTCTTGGACAAATATAATCCTGCCCAATTTGATATTATTTGGCGAGGTGGTGATATAGAATGGGCAGAAAATGAGTGTTCGTTCTATACTCCGCCTACTGCTGACAGAGCGAACCGCTTCAAGAAAGCCGACAGAACTTGGCGCATACAAAATCCCTACTTAGTAGATAAGAACGATAATGCGGTTGCTGTTTATCAGCGCATTTTCATTCGCCGAAAGAAATAGCACAACTTCAAAATAGTACAACTATGGATATTACTTTGCAACAAATTACAGTCCGCGAGTTGGCAGACAAGTTCAATGAGAGCGATGATGGTGGTGTAAAAGGGTATGGTGGGAAACTTAATATTCGTCCGCCCTATCAGCGTGAATTCGTGTATGACGAGAAGAAAAGAGATGCCGTAATTACCACTATCCTGCGAGGCTTCCCTCTAAATGTAATGTATTGGTCTGACAATGGCGATGGCACTTATGAAGTCATAGACGGACAACAGCGTACTATTTCCATCTGCCGATATGTCTGCAAGAAGTTCAGTTACGAAATGCGGCAGTTCAACAATCTGCCCGCAGACATTCAACAGCGCATACTTGACTATGAACTAATGATATATGTTTGTCGTGGTAGCGAGAGTGAGAAACTGAATTGGTTCGAAGTTATTAACATTGCAGGCGAGCAATTGACACGACAAGAGTTACTGAACGCCACTTACACGGGACAATGGCTCGCTGATGCAAAACGCTATTTCTCCAAACCTAACTGTGCTGCGCACAATATGGCAAAACAATACCTCACAGGTTCTGCCATTCGCCAATCCTATTTAGAAACAGCCCTAAAATGGATGTCCCGCCACGACAATAATGGCAAAGTGTGCATAGAAGGTTATATGGATGCACACCGCCACGATAACAATGCAAATGCTCTGTGGATGTATTTCAAAAGCGTAATAGAATGGGTTGTTATTACTTTTCCAAAATATCGACGGGAAATGCAAGGATTAGACTGGGGATTGCTCTACGACACTTACCACGAGCAGGTGTTGGATGTGGCGGCGATAGAGAAGGAGGTTGGCGAACTGATGCAAGACGGTGATATTCAGAACAAAAAGGGCATCTATCTCTATGTGTTGGACCACAAAGAGCAACACCTCGACTTGCGCGGGTTCGATGAGAAGACGCGACGGAAAGTGTACGAACAGCAGCACGGCGTCTGCCCTATCTGCGGAAAGGTGTTTGACTACGAGTTTATGGAGGCAGACCACATCATCCCATGGAAGAAAGGCGGTCGTACTACCCTCGACAACTGCCAAATGCTCTGTATGGAGTGCAATCGCCACAAAAGCGGAAAGTGATAATTAACAGTTAATAATTAACATGCCGAGTGTAATATGAGCAATTAACATGCCGAGTTACGCTCAATTAAAATGCAAGGTGGGAATTGATAGGTAACAGGTAATAATTGCCGACTAAATAAGACCGGTTGTTGCGATATACTGCAACAACCGGTTTTTTATGGAGTATAGTTTCTTTCTGTAAGATACCCTATAAATCTTTTGCGTATTGGTATTACTCACTCTTGCGTATTGGTATTACTTAAATTTGCGTATTACCATTACTCACTTTTGCGTATTGGTATTACTCACTTATACATTTTTACCATTCCTTACCCGAATTACGGAAAGGCGTACCCCGATTACCGATACGAAATAGTACCCTTTGGATAGATACGGAATAGCGC
>CAVFIY010000317.1:0-2702 GCA_963622435.1 Bacteroides uniformis
CTCGCGACCTACGGCGTGACAGGCCGGTATTCTAACCAACTGAACTACCGCACCAAAGTTGTGCTTCGCTCAACCGACAGGCTTTATCTCAAAAGCGGGTGCAAAGGTACGGCATTTTTTTGATACCTGCAAATGTTTGGTGCATTTTTTTGTATTTTTCTTGTTTTTGTCGTTGTTTTGGCGGGTTAGAGGGGAGGAGGGGAGGAGTATGGCACAGGATTTGCCGAGGAGATAGGCAGAGGGGGACTAGCGTATCACGGGGGACGAGGATAGGACGAATGAGGCTAATTAGACGAATGGGACTAATTGGGCTAATAGGACTCTACGGAAATGATATTTATACTACAGATATGACATCGACGGAACTACGGAAACTTATCGCTATCTGGTTCGAAGAGGATATTCGAGATGGCGACCACACTTCACTCAGTTGTATTCCTGCGACCCAAATGGGTTGCCAGCAGTTGATAATCAAGGACACGGGCGTACTCGCCGGTGTGGAAGTGGCGAAAGAGATAATCAACTATTTCGACCCCGAGTGCCACATGGAGCAGTACTTGGAGGACGGTACGCTCGTCAAACCTGGTGATATTGCGTTCCGCGTCTATGGCAAGGAACTGAGCCTGCTGCAGATAGAGCGCACTATGCTCAATATCATGCAGCGTATGTCGGGCATTGCGACCACGACGCATAAGTACCAGAGCCTGATAGCAGACACGGGCTGCCATGTACTCGACACTCGCAAGACCACTCCCGGACTGCGCTACTTGGAGAAAGAGGCAGTGAAGATAGGCGGGGGTATGAACCACCGTATCGGACTGTTCGATATGATTCTGCTCAAGGACAATCATGTGGACTTTGCAGGGGGCATCACGGCGGCGCTGACACGAGCGAAGACCTACTGCGAGCAGCACCACAAGGACTTGCGCATAGAGATTGAGGTGCGCAACGAGAGCGAGATACGGGAGGCACTCGAGACGGGCATCCCCGACCGTATTATGCTCGATAACTTCACGCCCGAGCGCACCCGCGGGGCTGTTGCACTTATCCGCGAGTGGGAGGCAGCGCACCCCGACCACAAGAAGATAGAGATAGAGTCGTCGGGCGGCATTACGATTGATACCCTGCGCGACTACGCCCTCTGCGGTGTGGACTTTATCAGCGTCGGCGCACTAACCCACTCAGTGAAGAGTTTGGATATGAGTTTTAAGGCTACACCCCCGGAGGGGAAAAATGTGTAGATTTGTGAGTTTGTAAATGTTCCTCTGTATGGTCAATCGGTTTGTTCCAAACCGTCGCGGGTGAGGACACCCACGCCCCCAGGTGGCGGACAGTGCAGAGGATTGAGTAACGCATAATAGCAAGCCGTGGGGCTTGCTATTATGCGTTTAGAGGAGTTCTCTTTTGGGAGGGAAAGTCCTCTTTGGGGAGGGTACTCACTTATTTGAACTGTGTTGAATCACATTCCATTCTCCTCTTGGTGTGTTATGCTTATTGGAGGAGGAACTTGGTGCCGTTCCGGAAGACTACGCCGCGGTAGGTGGCGTCCACTTGCTGACCGAGGATGTTGTACATCGGGGCGGTGCGGTCGAGCGGAAGGATTGTTACGACAGAGGTCGGCGTAGTACCCACATAACTGATATAGAGTACATCGTTCCCGAAACTCGGAGTGAAGTAGAAATCGTAGTAGCCGTCGGCACCTGCTACATACTTCTCGTCTATAATCGTAACTTTATCGGTGCTGCCCTGTTTCAGTGCAACAGTCCACGCCTTTTCTTCACAGGTTTGGTAAAGTGTGAAAGTGTCTGCGTTCTTCAGCAATACATTCGTCAGCATATACTCTCCCTCTTTCTCGGGGTTGGTGGTGAATGCCTTAAACTCACTGCCGACCATAATACCGTACTCGGTTGTGCAGAGAGTCGGTATCTCGTCCGTCGTGGCGTACCAAGTGCCGTCGTAGTAATAGGGCTTGGTTGCATCTACTGTCAGGTCGTCCGTTTGCTTTCCATTATTTCCATTGTTGAATATAATGTTCGTGAAAGTCTCTGCGAACTCGTAGGAGTAGATATCAAAGCCATTGACCTTGATGTCTGTTTTTGTCATCTCCGCACCGGGCCAGTGAGTAACTGCTCCATCCTGGAAGACATAAGCATATACCTTTTCCCAAGAATCGGTATTTACATAATACGCTGTAACAGTAGCAGTAACAGGAGCAGTATAGGTTGACCAAGTGCCACTGCCCTTGTCCCATGCACCAGCCGCAACCGTATAGCAATTGTTACCATCAGTCGGGACAGTTAAGTCGCCTGTCTGATGCCATTTATTGTTCCAAGTTGGGGTTGTGGCTGTGGAATTGTGGCGGACAAAGATAACGGTCGTGGCTGCATCGGGGATGGTGGCTTCGTAGTGCACACCATCGGTAGAGGTCATAAACTCAGTGAAAGTTGCTGTAATGCCTTCGCCACCAAAGTAGTATGTTGAAAACTTAGCACTTGCCTGTTTCCAGTTATCGTTTGGGACTAGATAAAGCGTCTTGGCGTTGAGAGCGAGGGTGCATAGCACTGCGCTCAATAGAATGTAAAGTTTTTTCATGGTTGTATAAATTGGTTGTAGTTGTTATTTTGTGTAGTATGCAGCGTGTGGTCAATCGGTTTGTTCCAAACCGCCGCGGGTGGGGACACCCACGCCCCCAGGCTGCCGGA
>CAVFIY010000318.1:0-2677 GCA_963622435.1 Bacteroides uniformis
CCCACAGAGGCTCCCGCTGCTGTATGAGCGTATATAAGCACAATACAATGGTCAGGTTCCAATACATATTCACCACCATGTGTGTGTTTATATGGGTGATTCGCTGTCGGTTATAAGCCATTATCCAATCTGTCCAATTCTCAATATGGAGTGCTGCCGTCTGTACGGCAATATAGATGGCTATGCCGCAACTCACAGCCCACATAGCCCAAGCAAACTGCTCTATACGAATTTTATTCGTAATGCCTATCAGTCCGATAACGCCAAATATAAGAAAGGGAAGATTGCGTTCGATAACAGAAACAAATTGGTCGGAATAGTACGGGTCAAACGCTTGGCGAATGGGGAAGCACAGAAAAAATACAATAAAGGCGACATATACCCATCTTTGTCGGTTCCAACCGATTGATTGCCAGCGTTTATTGACAATATAATCGAGAATGTACAAGCCGGCTGTAATATATAGACTCCACCTTTGTAGCGGTCCATAGTAGAACGGCATCAAGCAGACGACGCATAGCAGTCCGACTACGGGCAGGTAGGCCACTATGGTGCGGAGGACTTCCCGATTGGGGCGTGTATATAGAGTGGAAAAGGAGAACATATTTCGAGGTGAGTCAGTGGATGGGGTAGTAGATGAAAAGGTACAAAATCGTAAAAAACGACACGTTCTAAAAACAAGGTAAGAACAGGGTAAAACCATGGAAAAACCAAGGAAACCTTGTGGGGAACTAATGGCGATGTTAAATACCTAAAATCATAAAAATCGACACTTTTTGCCTATTGCCTATATGGAACATTCGTTAGTATATGGTGCGATAGATATGGAGATAGGACTCCAAATGGCGTTTCCAAGAGTAGGAAGTGGCATAGCGGAATGCTGCCTCCAAACGGGCGGGCGTAGCATTCTCTATGGCTGAAGTAATCAACCGGGCGGATTCTTCGGCGGGGTAGTCCACGGGGAAGAATGAGACATGTTGGTTGCCAATCTCCACCAAACTCGTTTCGTGCGAACAGATGACGGGCTTGCGGAATAGCATGCCCTCCAACACGGGCAGCCCGAATCCCTCGAACAGCGATGGGAACACAAAGGCTGCGCAATGGCGATAGAGCCATACCCGCTCGGCGGGCGTGACAATACCCAACAAATGCACATTCTCTATACCCTCTTCGGCTATCTTGTGGCGTATGAACTGCGCATAGTCGGTATTGTCCTTGCCGGCTATATAGAGTTGATACTGAGGCAGATAGCGCATCATATCGAGCAGGACATGGAAATTCTTTTTCTCCTTGCACTCGCCGATGGTGAATAGAAACGGCTTGTCTTGCGCCACGGCGGCGGGCTGCTGCTCCGGCTGTTGGTCGATGCGCTCGATGCCGTTATAGACCACCTGCACTTCTTTGCCGTGCAGGCGCATATACCGCTCGGTTTCGATAGCCGCAAAACGAGAAATACACACGATACGGTCCGCATGATTCACCTTATTTTGTATCATGAGTATATACTTTGCCACCTTGCCGCCGTGCTTCTCGTAGACAAAATTGAAGTCGTGAATGGTCAGCACATAGTGGCGGGCAAACGGACGATAGCGGGACAACTGATGAATGGCGTGCCACACATCGAAGCGAATACCCATCAAGAACGGCAGACGGCGGATGATTTTGCGGGCCTGAATATAGCGCACCTTATCACCGAACGCCCCGATAAAAGCCTTCGGGACAAGCAGATAGATGGTCTCGCCCTCAATGGGCGTGTAGGTGTCGCGGAAATAGTACCCGTAGTTGAGCGCCACTTGCCCCAACCCGCAGTTCACATTCTTCAGTATGGATAAATCGATCAATATCTTCATAAATCGTGGTTATAGACTGTGATAAACGTCCAATAGATGGTGCGCCACCTCGTCGTCGGTGAAGCGCAGGCTCTGTGTCGTTCCTCGTGCGACCATTTGTTGGCGGAGGTTCGTATCATTCAGCAGGCGTTGCAGTTGCAGGCCGATGGCGATAGGGTCATTCGGGTCGGCATAGAGAGCCGCGTCGCCTCCCGTTTCTTCGAAACAGGAACCCTTCGAGGTCAGCACGGGCGTTCCGACACACATCGCTTCCAAGATAGGAATGCCAAAGCCCTCGAACAGAGACGGATAGACCAAACAGATGGCCCCTTTGTATAAGGCGGGGAAATCCGCAAAGGGTACACCGTGGAGCAGCGTGAGCGATACGCCCAAACGAGCCGCCAAGGCACGCATCTGCTCTGCATACTTGCTCCGTCCGCCCACTGCCACCAACGGCAAGTCGATGTGTGTCTCCGCCACGGCGTAGAGCAGGTTGCGCAGGTTCTTGCGCGGCTCGATAGCACCGACATCGATGATATAGTCGTCAGGGAGTCCGTACTTGGCTTTGGCGGCAGCGACTTGCTCGCATGTTACGGGCTGCCGAAAGCGATTGCTGCACCCCTGATAGACCACGCTGATTTTTGTCTCATCGGCATGGAAAAAGCGGATAAGGTCTTGCTTGGTCTGCTCGGAAATGGCAATGATACGCGTGGCATGGTCGCAGGCGTACTGCACTTTTCGCGAGAACAGCCGGCGGTAGGTGGGGCTGTAGAGTTCGGGATAACGCACAAATATGGTGTCGTGCATCGTTACGAGCGTCTGGGTTGCCGTGCGGTGAATACCGAAAG
>CAVFIY010000319.1:0-2667 GCA_963622435.1 Bacteroides uniformis
GTCTCGCCCTGCTAACAGGTATGTCGGCATGGGCGGACGATGTATGGAACTTCAGTGTCTATGACAATTGTAGTAAGAATGGTCAAACCACAGACATCCGTCCCTCCGGTCAGGAGAATGGGCATGAATGGGTAAACCTCGGTCTGCCGAGCGGTATCAAGTGGGCATCGTGCAATGTAGGTGCAACGAATCCCGAAGACCTTGGCAACTATTATGCGTGGGGCGAAGTAAAACCCAAAGATAATTACTCGTGGTCAACCTACAAGTATGCCAAGGGCAATTATGATAAACTCACCAAGTACTGCAATGACGCAAGTTGCGGTGACAACAGTTTTACAGACAACAAGACTACATTAGACCCCGAAGACGATGCTGCGCATTACAATTGGGGTGGTAATTGGCGTATGCCGACAAGCGCAGAAATCAAAGAACTGATTGACAACTGCACTTGGGAATGGACTATACAAAACGAAGTCAACGGTTACAAAGTAACAAGCAAGGCGAACGGCAACTCCATCTTCCTCCCCGCGGCGGGCTATCGCGACGGCACGGGTACCGGCGGTGTCGGCTCGCGCGGCGACTACTGGTCGTCGTCCCTCTACGAGAACGAGCCGAACTACGCGTTGTACCTCCTCTTCAACTCGGACTCGTGGAGCAAGTACGACAGCCTTCGCGACTACGGCTACTCTGTTCGCCCTGTCTGTCCGTAGCGTAGCACCCTTTCACATGGGCCAAAGAAAATAGCCATACTCGCACAAGTCTCCGTCGGTCGTGCGCCTGTGGAGCAGGCTGTGAACAGAAACTATACCTAGTAAAATAAATCAAGAATGACCATAAGTAGTCAATATACAATGAAAACAAGATTATTCTTCAGTGCTATTGCTCTGGCGGTAGCAGGTTGGTGCAATGCCGCCGACTATCTCACTTTGACGCTCTATGCGGACGGCTGCGAGAGTGCGAATGTGATAAAATGCAATACGGGGCAGCAAATTAATGTGACGCCTGTTCCCGACGGCGAACACCGTCATTTCGTGCGATGGACAGACAGGAGTACCGACAACCCGCGCTTGGTAACGGTTACCAAAGATGAGGTGCTTAAGGCAGAGTTTGCTGATGACCCTATCCTGACAGTCGTGTCGGCAGATGAAAAGATGGGTACGGTTAGCGGAGCAGGACAGTTCAAACCCAATTCCTTCTGCGAAATATCTGCCACAGCCAACTTCGGTTATTACTTTACCAAATGGAGCGACGGCGACACCAATAACCCGCGTACGGTTGTGCTGACCAAAGATACCACCTTTACTGCAGAGTTTGCTTATGATCGGTACACTATTACAACAAAGGTCAATGATGCGGAGCGTGGTAGTGTGAGTGGAGGGACGACAGCAGAGTATTTGAGCAATATAACCCTTACCGCCACCGCCAACTTAGGCTATCACTTCTGCCAATGGAGCGATGGCGATACCAATAACCCGCGTACGGTTGTGCTGACCAAAGATACCACCTTTACGGCAGAGTTCGCACGGTCCTACTCGGGGAAATGCGGCGATAACCTCTTTTGGAACTATGCAGGGCGTACACTCACTATCTTCGGCGAAAGGGATATGTACGACTACACCTACGATTATGGCGATGATTACAAAACCAATATGCCGTGGCTGCTGTTCAGGGATACGATAGATGAGGTTGTATTAGAGCAGGGCATTACGCATATCGGTGCAAACGCATTCAGAGCCTGCACAAAACCGACCTCAATGACCATTCCTAGCACCGTAACGAGTATGGGTGATGCGGCATTTGGGATGTGTACAGGACTGACCTCAATCACTATTCCGAATAGCGTAACGAGTATAGGCGAGAAGGCATTCAACGGTTGCACGGGACTGAAAACGCTTGTTATCCCGAACAGCGTAACGGACATTCCCGTCAACCTGCTCAGCGGGCTTAATGCGTTGGATTCTATCAGCGTGCCTGCTGCAGTATTCAAAAACGCAACATATAAAGAGCAACCGTCTGCGATGTCGTATGTCGCACTCAATGGGGACGAGATGACCGATGATGTTCTGTCTGTTCTCCGACGCAACTACAAGACGCTGCGCACGCTGGATATTAGCCAAACAACGAATACCACTATTCCCGAAAATGCGTTTGACAACTACTACTTGCGGACACTGCGCCTGCCCGCCGGTCTGACGGCAATCCCGTATATGGCAGCGACCGAATGTCTGTGGCTGCAATCGATTACCATTCCCGCATCGGTTACAGAGATAGAAAGCCGTGCATTTGAGAACTGCCGCAGTCTGAAAACGGTAGTCTTCGACGGTGCAACAACGGACGGGGCTTCTACTTGTTCGCTGCGCCGCATAGGCGACTGGGCGTTCTATAACTGCCACGAGTTGCAGAGCCTCTCTATCCCCGAGGGCGTTACGGAAATAGGTAATGCGGCGTTCTACGGCTGCACCTACCTGTCCGAGATAACCCTGCCGAGCAGCGTAACCTCTATTGACGACAATGCGTTTGCCCTCTGCGGAAAGATACAGAAGATTCGTGTGGCAGCCACTACGCCGCCGACCCTGCGTGCAAAGACATTCTACGAGGTTAATCGCTCTATTCCTGTCTATGTCCCCGCCGAAGCAGTTGGCGACTACAAGAGCGACATCTATTGGC
>CAVFIY010000320.1:0-2667 GCA_963622435.1 Bacteroides uniformis
GAAAATGATGCCGAGAGTCCGTGGTTCGTGGCACATTGGAGCGCCGCCTGCGCAGTTTCAAACCGCGCTGCGCCAACAAGCGTAGGAAATGGTCTTTGCCCCACGGATTTGCCTGCGCAAACTCTTTGGCATACATCACATCAGGGCAACCGCATCAAAAATTAGCATTAGTTAGTATTTCTGTGAGGTAGTTTTTGTCAAGAGCAGCACGGAACAGCCGTTTTCGAATACTGCGCTTGTCTTTGTGGTTCTTGACTATTTGCAATGCCAACTTGCGCAACAATGACATATTTTCGGGCGCAAATCCCAACCTTGCACGCGAAGCATCCTCGTGAAAGTTTACATCCAAATGCCAATGCAACTGGTTCTCTATCCCCCAATGCCCACGGGCTAACATATTGTAATACGCGGCTTTATCCCAATCTTCATCGCTGATGTAATGCCGTACGGTACGCGTTGTAGTATCCCCCTCAACCACTTCGCAAGATATTTCAACCAAGGTATGCAAAGCCGGCCAATGATTCCTGATTTCCGGATCTCCAATAGCGGTAGCATTAAGAATACGGCAACGCCTCGTCTCTATACGCCCGTGGTCTGCTTCCATCTCGACAGCCTCATTGGCGGCGCGATGGAAACGGAATGCATCCGTCACCGCCTCATGAAGACCCTTTTGATTGTCTTTCACAGCCAGAAAGTAATGGGCTTGCTTATCCACAATCTTCTGTGCTATATCCACTTGAGTTCCTATCGCGTCAATCGATACCGTGGCTCCCGCTATGTCTATCTTATCCAATAACTTAGGAATCGCAACTATCTCATTCTCTTTGTCTTGCAAGGGTAGTTGGGCTAGCAAGATGTGGTTCTCCGTAACATAGGCATTCAGCAGATAATCACCTTTTGTGCCTTTTGCTTTCGGACGGGTGCCACGCTGTTTCTTGCCATCTATGGCAATCTGTTTCTCAACCAAAGAATCCAAGAACTGCCTGCCATATGACTGCAGGCAACGTTCTATCTCGTCCGGAGAAACAGCCGCCATCAAACGCTCAAATGTATCAGAAGAAGGAGATCTGTCATCGCATTCTGCCAACAGACCGAAATCACGCGCTCGGGTTTGGGCAAACTCGCTCATATCCGAATAATTTTCCCCACCACAAATATATGTAAGCAGAGCAATGGTTAACAAGTCTGAAAGAGAATAAAAGCATCGTCCAACGACGCGATGATCCGGAATGGACTGAAAAAGAGGAGCCATAATTTGTATCATTTTACAGGTTATACATCATCAATAACACTGCAAAGATACAAAAAACTCGCGACATACGCAACACTTATCTCGTTAAATATCAATCATTTATACAGAACACAACACGCCGCTGTGCGAATAATAAGCACTGCCAAAAACTGCAGCCATTCGCACTGCTCTGCGCCATACTCATTGACTGATTTTGATGCGGTTGCCCTGCAATTCGGAGGGAGTGATTTTAACATTATATTTCTTTGCAATCATATTCATTACTGCCAATCCTACGAGGCTGCTCCATTCCTCAATATCCCGGAACTTGGTGTCGGCGTGAAATTCTGTCAGTGGTGTATCGTCAAATTGGTCTGCAAAGTTTTTGATAAATTCTTCCATAATGTGGTGTGTATTGATTGTTTTGTTTGTTATTGCTTGTTTGTTTATTGCCGCTTGTTTCGTAGATTATTGTTTGTCCTTGTCGTGCCTTTTCTTTGTTGCGCAAAAACGACCGTTTTTGCGCAACAATAGAATGCCCTACGACTTAGTCTTCGTGGGAGAGGAATTGGCGGATGAAACGGGAGAGGGTGCTGCGGCTTACTTTGCACATCTCGGCGATTTGGTACTGCGGCACACGCCGGGCGAGCAGCGTCTGTATCTGTTTCTTCTTGGGGTAAAGCGGGTGCTTCTCGAGGGCGGTCTTTCTGCCCTTGGGGCGACCTAAAGAGACTCCCTCTTGGCGCTTGCGTGCCAACGCCTCTTTGGTGCGCTGCGAGATGAGGTTACGCTCTATCTCCGCCGACAAGCCGAACGCAAACGCCAGCACTTTGCTCTGTATGTCGTCGCCGAGGCGGTAGTTGTCCTTTATCGTCCACACCTTACAGTCCTTGCTCATACAGTAGTTGAGTATCTCCATAATCATAAACAGGTTGCGCCCGAGCCGCGAGAGTTCGGAACAGATGATGATGTCGTCTTTCTGCACCTGTCGGAGCAGTCGCCCCAACGCACGCTTGTTGTAGTTCCGTGTGCCGCTGATAGTCTCTTCTATCCAACCATCGATTGGCAGGTTCTCTTTGTTTGCAAAACGCTGAATTTCAAAGCGTTGGTTCTCTACCGTCTGTTTGTCGGTCGAGACACGAATATATCCATATACCATAGGTCGTGTATTTAGTGTTTGTTCTATTGGGTGGGGGTGGAGGTGGGTTTTGGGGAGGTGTGGCAGGGCAGGTAGCAGGGCTTATTTGGGTGGTGCTTGGGCAAGTAGTTGGGTTTCGGTGAGAAAGGTACAGCCATTGCACCGAAAAAGCAAATCCGTCGTGCGATTTTCTCTTAGTGGGTGGGTATGGGTACGGTATAAACGGCTTTATCCTCCGTGTATCTACCGTGTATGTACCGTGTATGTACCGTGTATCTACCGTGTATCTACCGTAGTT
>CAVFIY010000321.1:0-2658 GCA_963622435.1 Bacteroides uniformis
CTGCATGTAACGGGTTACCGCAACACGGGCTGCTTCGATTTGACGACCAGTCAACCAGATGGTACCAAGCGACTTGATACCGAACGAACCAAAAGCAAGTTCGTTACCGCGTTGCGCAATGCCCTTGATACGGCCCTTCTGCGAACGACGGAATTTAGTTTTCTTAGGTTGTAACATAACTGTTGTAATCTACAAATCGGTTAAACTTATTGTTTTTTGTTTCTGCGGAAACCACCTCTACGATCCCCGTCACGGCGGTCTTGGCGACGATCTGCGCCACGACCTTCCGACTTCTGGGTGAAGTTAGGAGCGAGGTCTTTCTTGCCGTAAACTTCTCCACGGCAGATCCATACCTTAACACCGATAACACCAACCTTGGTGTGTGCGCCAATCTGGCAGTAATCGATGTCAGCACGCAGTGTGTGCAGAGGAGTACGCCCCTCTTTGTACATCTCTTTGCGAGCCATCTCGGCGCCGTTCAGACGGCCGCTAACTTGTACCTTGATACCCTCTGCTCCCATACGCATGGTAGAAGCAATGGCCATCTTAACGGCACGACGGTAAGCGATTTTGCCTTCCAATTGACGAGCAATCTTGGTAGCCACGATAGTAGCATCGAGTTCCGGGCGTTTTACCTCGAAGATGTTGATCTGAACATCTTGTTTGGTAATCTTCTTCAGTTCCTCTTTCAATTTGTCAACCTCTTGTCCACCCTTACCGATGATGAAACCGGGGCGAGCGGTGCAGACAGTTACAGTTACAAGTTTCAGAGTTCTTTCGATAACGATACGAGAAATACCGGCTTCAGCAAGACGGACATTGAGGTACTCACGAATCTTCGTATCCTCTACAATGGTATCCCCGTAGTTCTTACCGCCAAACCAGTTGGAATCCCAACCACGAACAATACCGAGGCGGTTAGCAATAGGATTAATTTTCTGTCCCATTTTGTTGATTACTTTTCAGCGTTAGTATTTTTAGTATCTACGAAAACAGTAATATGGTTGCTGCGCTTGCGCACACGGTAGCCGCGACCTTGAGGAGCGGTCAGAAGACGCTTGAGCATCATGCCACCGTCAACCGTGATATTACTTACATATAGCGTTTCTTGATCTGCCTTCTTGCCGGTCTTGGACTCCCAATTGGCAACGGCGGATTTCAGAACTTTTTCCATAGCGCGCGATGCTTCCCGAGTAGAGAAATGCAAAGCACCTAGTGCACGGTTCACTTCCATACCACGAATCATGTCAGCAACAAGGCGCATTTTGCGTGGAGAGGTAGGAACGTTATTGAGCTTAGCAAAGTATTGGTTCTTGCGAGCCTCCTTCAATGCTTCGGCTGTATTATGTTTTCTAGCACCCATTTTGAATTCTAAAATTTAATTTGTTGTTTAATGATTCAATGGATTACTTCTTGTTGTTGCCTGCATGACCACGGAAGGTACGCGTAGGAGCGAATTCGCCCAACTTGTGTCCTACCATGTTCTCGGTAACATAAACAGGAATGAACTTATTTCCATTGTGAACTGCAATCGTATGACCTACAAAATCAGGAGAAATCATCGATGCGCGGCTCCAAGTCTTGACAACTTCTTTCTTGCCCGACTCATTCATAGCCAGCACCTTATCCTCCAACTTGACATTGATAAACGGTCCTTTTTTCAATGAACGACTCATAAATGTTGTGATTTAATAGGTTATTTCTTTCTTCTTTCGATGATGAACTGATTGCTCCGGTTCTTCGGGTGACGAGTCTTATAGCCCTTAGCCAACAAGCCCTTACGAGAGCGAGGATGACCACCTGACGCACGACCTTCACCACCACCCATCGGGTGATCTACAGGGTTCATAACAACACCACGGTTGCGCGGACGACGACCGAGCCAACGGCTGCGACCTGCCTTACCGCTTTTCTCCAGTGCGTGGTCGCTGTTGCCGACTACACCCACGGTAGCCTTGCATGCAGCCAGCACCTTACGAAGTTCACCTGAAGGCAATTTGATGATTGCATACTTGTCTTCACGCGAAGAGAGTTGTGCGAACACACCTGCCGAACGAACCATGCAAGCACCTTGACCCGGACGCAACTCAATGTTGTGAATCAGCGTTCCGAGAGGAATGTTTGCCATCGGAAGGGCGTTACCTACTTCAGGAGCAGCCTCCGCTCCCGACATAACCGTTTGACCTACTTGCAGTCCGTTAGGTGCAAGAATATAACGCTTCTCGCCATCAGCGTAGAACAACAGAGCGATGCGAGCCGAACGGTTCGGATCGTACTCAATCGTTTTTACTGTAGCGGGTACACCATCTTTGTTGCGTTTGAAGTCAATTACACGATATTTCTGCTTGTGTCCGCCGCCGATATAACGCATGGTCATCTTACCAACATGGTTGCGACCACCCGTTTTGCGCTTACCAAACACAAGAGATTTCTCCGGTGCACTTGCGGTAATTGTCTCAAATGCGCCGATAACTTTGTGCCGTTGCCCCGGTGTAGTGGGCTTAAATTTACGTACAGCCATCTTTAGATATTGCTATAAAAATCGATTGTTTCACCTTCTTTCAATGTCACAATAGCTTTCTTGTAAGCCTGTTGTGCACCCTTCAGCAAACCGCTCTTGGTATAGCGTTGTTTGATTTTGGGAGCCACAATCAGTGT
>CAVFIY010000322.1:0-1366 GCA_963622435.1 Bacteroides uniformis
GCAGGAGGTAGATGTCCTCATCAAGGACGGTGCAGACAATATTCTTGTGGAGGGACTGTGGACGATTGACCCACAGAAATTGCGCAAAGCGTACAAATTAGATACACCAATTTACGCTTCCATGTGCCGCTGGGGACTATTTGGCGAGTATCAGCAAGATAAAGCGTGGGAGTAATAACTAACTAAAAATCATTTATTTAAGTATGAAAACAGAAAAAGTAAAACTTTCACAGGTGAAAGTAAACACGAACAATCCTCGCACGATTAGAGAGCAGAAACTCAATATGTTATGCGAGCGTTTGCTTGTTTTTCCAAAGATGATTACTATTCGTCCTGTGGTTGTGGACGACAAAATGATTGTTTTGGGCGGTAATATGCGTGTGAATGCTCTGAATAGGATTGCCAAGATGTCGTTTGAGCAGATAGCGCAAATCATCGGAAAGACAAAGAACTACCAGCGTCTAACACAAGGAGAGAAAGAGCATTTGCTACAGTCGTGGCAGTCGTGGATTGACAAGCCGACCGTGGAGATTGTGCGTGCTTCGGAGTTGTCGGAAGCAGAAAAGAAAGAATTCATCATCGCTGACAATGCTTCGTTTGGCGAATGGGACTACGACAAACTGGCTAACGAGTGGGACAATGATGACTTGAATAGTTGGGGCGTTGATGTCTGGAACCCCGAACCTCCAATGAAACAGGGCGCAGTGCAGCCAGCAGGTAATGTTGCCAATCTTGCGGAACACGAGAATGACGGACAGCAATTTGATGGTAAGAACCTACCGCCAGAATTGCAGGGGCAAGACCTTGACCCGAATAACCTGCCGAAGATTGAGGGCGACAACGAGGTGGCTATGGAGCGTATCATCATCGTGTACCCCAAAGGGCGTGCCAACGAAATTGCGCAGTTGGTAGGCTTGGGTGCTATCGACAAGGTCGTGTATAATATCAACGAACTAATACCACCTGTTGAGCAATGACCTATGCAGACTATGTAACATACCACAGACAGGGCGATGCGGGCGTGGAGGAGCGAATGATTGCTTCTCTATGCTCGTATTACCACCTATCGGAGTGGGACGCTTTTAGGCTCATCTATTTCTATACGACGACTTACCACATACCCAGCGCACTTGATATGCTCTTGCTTGGCGAGCGCGATATGAAGAAACTACAATTCCGTACCGACCGCAGGTATGTACGCTGCAATGGCGCATACGACCGCTTGCTTACAGAACTGACCTCTGATAAGTTCGACCGCTTGCAGAGAGTACGAACTACATCGGAGGCGTACAAAGAGGTGCGCTCGTGGTTTTTCTTTGGCAGGTATGCAGCCTATCTGTTTCTCGAAGTGTTTATGAATGTGTAT
>CAVFIY010000322.1:1376-2652 GCA_963622435.1 Bacteroides uniformis
CCCTAATTGGGAACCAGACGAGAACTACACGAAAGGGGCAATCTCAATTGTTCAAAGCAACGAAAAATCGGCTCTTGATAAATTCCTTGTCCGCGCAAGGAAAGACACGGGAGACAATGTGTTTGCGCTCGAAACGAGCCTGTGTGCTGTGGAGAAGTTCAATAAAGGTACTCGGTGGAATGGTTACTATACGGAGCGAATGCTTCAAGAAGCCAAAAGAACAAAGTATGAGGCAATAATCTACAAACTTGCACGATGAAAACTTGCGTGTTCATAACCGGAACAAACGCAGTAGGAAAATCTGCCCTTGCTTGGGAATTCATTACTCGCTATGGCGGTGTTGATAGAATTACCAACGATGTAACCTATTGCGTGGAGGGTGGAATATGCTTCGCAGGCAGATATGGAGAAACTCGCTATGGCGGTGTGGATAGAATTACCAACGACAAGGGCAGTTCTTGTACCAGTAGGCTCGCAGAGGTCGTAGAGGAGGGTCTTCGCCACGCTGATACAATATTCTGCGAGGGGTCATATATGGGCACTTTTGGACTGAACCTCTCCAACGCTCTTTTCAAAGCCGAAAAACCGCTGATAGTGAGCCTGTACGCCGACCCGCAGACGATATGGAATAGGCTCACGGCTCGTTCCAATGGCAAAAATGGTAGCGGGAAAAGACGCTTCGACTTGATTATCAAAAATCAAAAGCAAGCGATGATAGCAGCGAAGAAATGGCAGTCGATAGGTGTAAAAGTCCTTCA
Organism: Bacteroides uniformis; assembly: GCA_963622435.1. Taxonomy (GTDB): domain Bacteria; phylum Bacteroidota; class Bacteroidia; order Bacteroidales; family Paludibacteraceae; genus Colicola. Next base: position 2,135 of record CAVFIY010000322.1, read on the forward strand.
GATGAACACCAGCCAAGTATCAATCAACGATGAGGTGAGAATGATACAGCAGGCTCTTGGCATGGAGGAACGATGATGTGGCGACCGTTTGACGACAAGACCGCTCGTGACATTTGCGGCAACTGCAATTCGCCTGTCAGCAAGCAGTCGTATGCGTATTTCCGCACGGCTCTGCACTACAATGCAGACAAGGTCTGGAGTGAGATATACGATGATAAGGCTCTGTATTTCGCCACAATAGCAAAGGCACATTGCCGTCTGATAGAAATTGCCGTCCGCAAGGAGTGGCAAGGGCAAGGAATTGGCAAATTGGTGCTTTTCCGCTTGCTCTCACAAATGAAAGCGAATGGCTTGTATAAACTTACCTTTCGTACCCCAATCAATGAAGAAGCGCAAAATTTTTGGCTTCATATCGGAGCGAAAATAGTCGATTTCAAAGACAATGACTACGAAATGGAATTAGCAATACGATAACAAAACAAAAGCAAATCAATAGCAACGTTATGGCTTACTATCAA
>CAVFIY010000323.1:0-2630 GCA_963622435.1 Bacteroides uniformis
TTGCGGGGTATAGTATCGCCGGTGCTATTGTTATCGGCATACAATTGGCGTGGTACTTATCGCTGGTGCGCCGCTACGAACGAGGGCTGCAGACCGATTGATAGACCGCCAAAAGTTCTTTACCTACAGCGTTGTAGCGGTATTTCTCGCCGTAGGGGCGGATGCGGGGGGCGGGGTAGTCGGCTAAATGGTTTATCATATCAAGGATAGCGGTGGTGAGAGCCGCTTCGTCTTCTACCTCAACCACTGTGCCGCACGCTGCGGGCAGGTCTTCGGCGATTCCTGCCACGCGCGAAGTGATAATCGGCAGCCCTACTGCTTGGCACTCTGCCAGTACGACAGAGAATGTTTCATAGCGTGAGAACAGCACGAAAGCATCGCTGCTATACATCCATTGGCAGACCGTGAGGGGCGGGACTTCGCCCGTAAAGCGAATAGTGCCTGCAGGAAAGTGCAGGCTGTCCGCATATTTCTTATCCTCTTCAAAGTCAATTCCCGTTCCGACCAACACCAATTCCATATTTCCGTTGGTTTGCAGGGCGTTCCGATAGGCACGGAGCAGCCCCTGTATGTTCTTGGCTTGTTCGTCGAAGCAACTGACATGCAGTAGGCGAACTCTATCGCCGTTGTGCGGGATACGCTCTGCGGGTTCTTCGTAGAAGAAATCATCCACGACATTTTGTACTATCTTCCAGCGGGGGCAGGTTATCCCGCATTGTTTCATCGCTTTTTCAAGCGTGCCGCTGACAGGCAATATACACGATGCGTGGCGGGCTATGTATTTCATCGCCTCGCCATGCCAACCGCCCTTAAAAGAGTAGTGGGTGGGCAAGTACCCCGTCCAATGCTCCACTATGATATAGGGAATATGGTAGCGGCGGTGCAAGTAGAGTGCCAGCACGCCGTTCTTGTCAAGCACATTCATCTGCACCACATCGGGCAGTCCCCATTCGCGGTGCAGTTTCCGCCACCGGCGTGCCATTTCCCACAGCCAGCGCACGCCTGTGGCTTCGGAGTACAGCACCCGCACATCCGCACCCTGCTGCGCAACGGCTTCGGCGTGTTTCTGCACAAACAGACCCGCCATTGCGTCCCGCTTGGTGGGATACCACGCACTGAGAAATAGGACTTTCATGACATGCTTCATATCTTATCTCCTGACCAGCCGTGACCGATGTCCCAATGTTCGTCGATGACGAACGGGAAGTCCTCGGGCAGATTAAACTCGTCCACAAGCAGTTCACGCAAAGCATCGGCATCGACTACCCGTTGCCCGTTAATCTCACCCTCTATCCAATGACCGACCGTAACATACAGGCTGCCGTCGGGGCGCACGAAAATCTGCCCGCGGGGAATCTGCGTATAATTGGTATCGGTATAGAAGATAGAGCCCGTATCGCCTTTCGCCACGGCACGATAGTGCTGTTTCATCCAATAGTCTTTGTGCAACTTATGTATCGTACCGATGCCCTCGTCGATATAGCGGTCGGCATCGTCCTTATACACACCGAACAAAGTGTTGTGCGCATAGTCGTACCAGAAAATGCCCACTTGCGGGCGACTGGTATCGGCAAACCCCCGCATGAGGTCGAGCATATCATTATGCTCCTGTTGGTTGGATTGGGTGAACATCGGGAGAGGCGTTTTCTATTTTCCCTGCAAAGGTACGACAAATTTCGGCAAAATCCAAATATCGTGGTGAATATAGTTGGGCGTGGGGTGGTTGTTGGGGCGGCAACAGAGGCTTGTTCGTATGGTAGCGTTGGCTTAATCACCCGTTAATCACCCGTTAATCACCCGTTAACGACCCGATGAAGGCAGGGAATAATTAGGAATTAGGAATTAAGGGGGGGGGGGGGAGTGTCCTATGCCGCTGCGCGGCAAGAAAAATAGAAGAAGATAGAAAAAAGAGACCTCGTCTTCTTCCTTTTTTCGTGAGCGAAGCGAACAGGAAACTCCGACGGGAGGGAGGCGAATTAAGAATTATGAATTAAGAATTATGAATTAGGCGTGGTATGGTCAGACGGTTTGTTCCAAACCGCCGCGGGTGGGGTGAAGCGGAGGGCAGGTGCGCAAAGCGCACTGAGTGCCCGCAGCGAACGAAGCCCGGTGGGCTTCGTTAGAACTCCTTAGTCCACAACCCACGCCCCCAGGCGGGCGGATGTAATTGGACGAATGGGGCGAATTGGTCTAATAAGACTAATTGGGCGGATAAGTTTAAGGGAGGGGCAGAAAATGTGGGCGGGGCTTGCTTATGTGAAAATAAAGTACTAACTTTGCGGGCTGTTTGTAGGCAGGGAAGACGAGTCGCAGGTAGATAGGTATAGAGGAATAAGGCATAGTATAGTCAACCGGCTCTGACGAGCCGCCGCGGGTGAGGAGGGGACGAATTAAGAATTAAGAATAAGGCGTAGTATGGTCAAACGGTTTGTTCCAAACCGCCGCGGGTGAGGACACCCACGCCCCCAGGCTGCCGGATGTGCGGATCTCTGCTATAGAGGTATAGTGTTATTATAGTTGTTATAGTTATTATAGTTGCTATAGAGGCTATAGAAACTATAGATGCTATAGTTGAAATAAAGTATTGAAATAAAGTATTGCTATGAATATATCGTATAATTGGTTGAAAC
>CAVFIY010000324.1:0-1098 GCA_963622435.1 Bacteroides uniformis
GTCAATTCGGCTAACTACTTGATATTGCCTAAGATAGCAGCCTTTGTTACGATGATGCCGTTCCTTGTCATCATCTCTACCACCATCGGTCTGATAGGCGGCTGGGCGGTCGGCGCGTTCACGGATATTATCACCGTGCAGGACTACCTCGTCGGCGTGCAGTATGCGTTCAACCCCTACTATGTCTGGTACGGCATTATCAAAGCCCTTGTCTTTGCTTTCATCATCACCAGCATGAGCAGTTACTACGGTTACTACGCCCACGGCGGCGCACTCGATGTCGGCCGTGCCAGTACCAACGCCGTGGTGAACTCAAACATCGTCATTCTTTTCGCTGACCTGCTGTTAACCAAACTGTTACTGTAAGGAAACCGACCTGTTACTATAGGAGAACTGTACAATGATAGAAGCCATAGATGTAGTAAAAAGTTTCGACGGTGTGACGGTGCTTGACCATGTCTCCGCCACGATGCAGGACGGCAAAGTGAACATGATTATCGGGCAGTCAGGCTCGGGTAAAACGGTGTTTATGAAGTCGCTAATCGGCTTACATTCAATCGATTCGGGACGCATTGAGTACGACGGCCGTAACCTCACGGACATGAAAGAGAAAGAGGTACGAGCGCTGCGCCGTGAGGTGGGGATGCTCTTCCAGGGGGCTGCCCTGTTCGACTCGATGAGTGTCATGGAGAATGTGCTGTACCCGCTGGAGATGTTCTCCGACAAGAGCCATGCGGAGATGGAGGAGCGGGCGCGTTTCTGCCTTGAGCGTGTGAACATTCCCGAACGGGCTTATGCACTGATGCCCAGCGAGATAAGTGGCGGTATGCAGAAGCGCGTGGCGATTGCGCGTGCCATATCCATGAACCCCAAGTACCTCTTCTGCGACGAGCCGAACTCCGGTCTGGATCCCAAAACGAGTATCGTCATTGACCAACTGATTCACGAACTGACGGAGGAGTACGGGATATGTACGATTATCAACTCGCACGACATGAACTCCATTATGGAAATCGGCGACAACATCCTCTTCTTGCGCAACGGCAAAAAGGAGTGGCAGGGTTCTCGCTTCGAGATATTTGACACGGGCAACGAGGC
>CAVFIY010000324.1:1387-2614 GCA_963622435.1 Bacteroides uniformis
CGCATACAGCCCAACGGCGACACGCTCTTGACCTACCTGCGCGGCGACGAGCGTATGCACTGGTCGATGACACTCGACGGTTGGCAGATAGCCTCGAACAAACGCGGACGCTACTGTTATGTCATGCGCAATCGACACGGCGACGCCGTTGTCAGCCGCAAGACGGCACACAACGAAGCCGACCGCAAACGCTGCGAACGCCGTTGGCTGGAGCGTTACGGCATTAAGAAAGAAGTTGTACTATATTAACAAGAATACGCACTAGCCCGCAGCCAATGCGCCGCATCGTGCTAAAAAGAACAAAGAAACCACTGACAATATGAAAAAGACAATAACACTCCTCTTGTGCTGCGTGGCAGCACTCTCCGTATGGGCAGTCCCCGCACGCCGTGAGGGCGTATGGCGCACACAAGCAGACGGCACGAAAATCTGGGTCTGCCAACACGGTGATGAGCGGTTCCACTGGCTCACCAACGCCCAAGGCGAATGGATCGAGCAACAGACCGACGGCATGTACAAGACCGTGCCGGCATTGAGCGATGAGCAGATTGCCATCCGCCGCTCGCAGAGCCGTTTCCACGCTCCCGCTGCCACCCAAACGGCTACCCCGCTCAATATCGCTCCCCGCGGACTGATTATCTTGGTCAATTTCTCGGACAAGAAATTCAGCACCGACCGCGCCGAGATAGACAGTATGATTAAGGGGCAGAACTACACCCGCAAGTACTCCTATAGCTATACCAGCTATGGACGGGAAATAACAGTCGATGTGGATTCTAAGGGCTCTGCTCGGCAGTACTTCCACGATGTGTCGTATGGGCAGTACAACCCGCAATTCGACATTGTCGGTCCCGTTACGCTCAGCAAGGCTTCGACCTACTACGGCAAGAACAGAACTTCCTCGAGCATTGATATATATGCATATAAGATGGTCGAAGAGGCAACCCAATTGGCTTATGATTCGTGTCATGTGGATTGGTCGCTCTACGACAACGACGGCGACAAAACGGTGGATTTTGTCTATTTTCTCTACGCCGGCTACGGCGAGGCAGACGGCGGCGGTGACAATGTGATATGGCCGCACAAGGGCTCGATGAAAGACGACTGGAACGTAAGCAATTATAAAGTAAACGGTTATCTTATCAACAACTACGCCTGCAGCAACGAAATCTCGTACATCTCCGGTTACCACGACGGTATCGGCACTTTCTGCCACGAGTTCGGACA
>CAVFIY010000325.1:0-2592 GCA_963622435.1 Bacteroides uniformis
CCATTTGGCTGACGGCAGCAATCTTCTCGTTTATCCACTTCCAGTTCTGTGGCTTCGTCCCCCGTATGCTGATGGGGGCGATGTTCGGCTATATGCTTGTCCGGACAGGCTCTCTGTGGGTACCCATGCTGATGCATTTCACCAACAATGCCACCGCCGTGCTCTCGTACTACATCGCCACCCGCCAAGGGCTAGACCCCGACTCGCTGGATGTACTGGGGACAGACTCCACGCTGTGGCTGGGCATCCTCTCCCTCCTTCTCGTCCCCGCCCTCCTCATCCTCTTTGCCCGCTTCTCCCGCCGCCTCCGCATCTTCCACATAAAGGGGCATTAACTATTCTCACCTCCTCCCCGCCTCTTTCAGATTAGGGGGGACATCTATTGCATTAACCATGTCCTGCCCCCCCCTACCTCTTCCCAAATAGGTGCCATCTATTGCATTAACTATTTCTTGTTTCCTAAAATACTCCCCCTAGTGCTGTATACTTCCTCCACATTGGAGGGAGATAAGGGGGAGTTTCAATATGTCAAAGACCACACCTTTCGTCCGTGTGAGTGGATAGCCCATCCACCTTTCCGAAAGACGCTGCAAAGGTACGCCCTTTTCATATACGCAGTTGGCAATAATGACCAATTCTTTGTGTAGCATAAAACCTCCTGTTCGCTCCGCTCACGAAAAATAAAGGAAATTAAGGAAGTTTCTGTTTTCTATTTCTTTTATTTCTCTTGCCGCGCAGCGGCATAGGAAACACTCGCCGCAATATCTCCTGTTCGCTCCGCTCACGAGAAATAGAGGAAAACGAGGAGTATTCTTTGTTTTCTTCCATTTTTCTTGCCGCGCAGCGGCATAGGAAACACTCGCCGCAACCTGGGGGCGTGGGTGTCCCCACCCGCGACGGCTCGCCAGAGCCGGTTGACCATGCTATGCCCTCTAGCCTATCTAGAACCAACTAGATGAACTAGACCCCACTAGATAAACTAGTTCAACTAGTTCCACTCCCCCTCCTCCCCCCCCCACGCTTTTTTATGGAATGCACTCCCCGCCTATTTATTTGACTGATAGACACTCCATTCACCCTATTTGCCCCATTCGTCCTATTGGTCTTATTTGCCCCATTAGACCAATCCCCAAAAATCGTCTTGCCATACAAAAAGCAACTGCCTGACAATGCCTGTCAAGCAGCCGCTACAGTAGCCCTAACCGTAACCCTAACCACAGGGTAACATCAGGGAAAGAACAGGGAGAAGTGCAGTTTCCGCACCGCCCCACAAAAACGCCTACCCACTATAAGCAAACCGCCTAATCCTCCTTACAGCGTTACCCCCGTCTTGAAGATGGCTATCTCGTGGTAGCCGTTCTTCTCGTTGTTGGTCTTTGCGCCGTTCGCCACCTCGATGACGAAATCGGTGAAGCGTTTCGCCACCTCTTCCATCGGCTCTCCCTCGGCAATCACCCCGGCGTTGAAGTCGATCCAACGGGGCTTGTTGTGATAGAGGTTGGAGTTGGTGCTGACCTTCATCGTCGGCACATAAGTCCCGAACGGCGTGCCGCGTCCCGTGGTGAAGAGCACGATATGGCAGCCTGCCGAAGCCAATGCCGTGGCAGCAACCAGGTCGTTCCCCGGTGCCGAGAGGAGGTTCAATCCCTTGACCTCCAAGCGTTCGCCATAGGGCAACACGCCACGGACAAGCGACTTACCGCATTTCTGCGTGCAGCCCAACGCCTTGTCCTCGAGCGTGGAGATACCGCCCGCCTTGTTGCCCGGCGACGGGTTCTCGCCCACAGGCTCCCCGTGCGAGAGGAAATAGTCTTTGAAGTTATTGATGAGGCTCACCGTTTGGTCGAACAGTTCGCGATTGGCGCAACGGTCCATCAGGATAGTCTCTGCACCGAACATCTCAGGCACTTCGGTCAGCACGGTCGTACCGCCCTGCGCCACCAGATAGTCGGAGAACACACCCAGCAGCGGGTTGGCGGTGATGCCCGAGAAGCCGTCCGAGCCGCCGCATTTCAAGCCGACACGCAGTTCGCTGAGGGGGCATTCCTCGCGGCGGTCGTGCGTGGTCTTGGTGTAGAGTTCGCGCAGGATAGGCATGCAGTACTCCACCTCGTCGCCCTCGATCTTTTGGCTGACGACAAAGCGCACACGCTCGTGGTCGTACTCGCCGCAGAACTGCTCGAAGACATCGGGCTGGTTGTTCTCACAGCCCAGACCTACCACCAACACCGCACCGGCATTGGGGTGATGTACCATATCGCGGAGAATTTTCTTCGTGTTCTCGTGGTCGTCGCCCAACTGCGAGCAGCCGTAGTTATGCGGGAAAGCGAAGATATTGTCCGCCCCCGTCTCCTGCCGCAGCCGCTCCGCCAACTGATTGACGATGCCGTTCACGCAGCCGACGGTCGGGATAATCCATACTTCGTTGCGGATGCCCACCTGCCCGTCCTTGCGGCGATAGCCCATGAAAGTGCGGTGTTCATCGGGGATAGACAGCACGACCTCTTTGGGGTGGTACTCGTAGGAGAGCAGCCCCGCGAGGTTGGTCTTGATGTTGTTCTCGTTCATCCACGAGCCGGCCTTCTTGTCCTC
>CAVFIY010000326.1:0-2565 GCA_963622435.1 Bacteroides uniformis
TTTTTTTGATGTTTTCCTTAGCTTACAACGTTGATCTGCAATTTTTTTCTTGCATTGACTGCTATTTTGAGGTCTTACTTTTTGGTGTATAGACACAAAAACAACGCAAGCGGTCGTGCTTGCGTTGTTTATTCTGTTTTGTTGTGCGTTGGCACAGGTTAGGTAGTCGAGTATTACCTTACTTTCCCGAACCATCACCCAACCATCTGTCGAAATTCAGTTGGCGTCACGCCCGCGTGTTTCTTGAAAAACCGCACGAAATGTTGCGGATGCTGAAAGCCTGTCAGTATGGCTATCTCTTTGATTGTCAGTGAAGAATTGCGTAGTTGGCGTTTGGCGTATTCGTACAGCCGCAGAGCGATGTATTCTTGTGCCGTCTTGCCCGTTTCGGCTTTCACCATATCGCCGAAATAGTTGGGCGACAGGCAGATACGGTCGGCAAAGTACTTCACGGTCGGAATGCCCTCTTGGGCGGTCTTGCCCGAATGGATATACTCGTCAAGCAGTTCTTCGAAGCGTGAAATGGCCGTGATGTTCATGTCCTGCCGCGTAATAAACTGCCGCTCGTAGAATCGCAAGCAGTAGTCGAGCAATAGCTCTAAGTTTGTGATTATCAGTCGACGCGAGAACTTGTCGATGGGGTGCTGCAGTTCTATCTCGATGATGTGCATACAGTTTTTCACCACCAGTACTTCATCTTCCGACAGGTGCAGCGCCTCGTTGCTCGCGTAGGAGAAGAACGAATAATCTCGCATCTTTTTGGCGAGCGAAGTGCCGTGAATGAAATCGGGGTGGAATAGGATGCCGATGCACTTCGGGCGGGCGGCAGGGTCTTGTGATACCTCCACCTCTTGCCCGGGTGCCATGCTGACAATGGTCTCGCAGTCGTAGTCGTATTGCGTACGCCCATAGTTCAGCACGCACCCCTTGGTCTCTTTGAGCCAAAGGCTGTAGAAGTCATACACGTAGCGCACGCCTGCGGGCAGATGTTTCTGTTCGCTGCCGTCGTATTGTACGAAAGCCACTTGCGGGTGCATGGTTTTGAATCCGCAGGTGTCGTTGTATTCCTGAATGGTAGTAATGTGTTGTTCCGCCATGGTCTTGAATCCCTGTTTTTTGTTGTTTGTGCTGCAAAGGTACGAATATTTTCTTCGCCTACCAATACCAACTGTCGAAAAGCGTAATTTAGGTATCGCTTTCTGTAATTGAGGTAGTCCTGCAGTCCTTCCTGCGTAAGGGGAGCGGTACCTCGATTACGGATTCCGGTACCCCGATTACCTGTTTGCGCAGCGGTGCCTTGTGCGGGCAGTAAAAAGACTGTACCTTTGCGCCATGAAAAAACAATGGAATAAAAAACGCCTTGCGGTGGCGGTGTTAGCTCTGCTCTTTGCCGAAGCACTGCCTGCCCAAGCGCCCTTACAAACACCAAAACAAAACTATGACCAAACAACAACAATCGTTCGTAACCATAGCGGCGAATGCCGCAGCGGGCAACATCCAAGCTCTCTATGCAGCTGTGGATAATGCATTGGATAATGCACTGACAGTCAATCAAATAAAGGAATCGTTTCTCCACCTCTATGCCTATACGGGCTTCCCCCGCTCGCTCAATGCGCAGCAGGTGTTGCAGCAAGTGCTAACCGACCGAACGGCACAAGGACGCCCAGTCACGATGGGTGCGGAAGCCTCACCTCTCCCCGCCGACTATGACGCGCTCCGTCAGGGTACAGCCGTGCAGACCTCGCTTTGCGGGGGTGCCTATACGTACGCCTTCTGTCCCGCCGAGGATGAGTTCCTCAAGTCGCACCTATTCGGCGATCTCTTTGCTCGGGATGTACTGACCCCGTCCGAGCGGGAGTTGCTGACGGTGAGTGCTTTGGCGGCGATGGAGGGCACAGCAGCGCAGCTCCGTTCCCATCGGTCGGTTGCGCTCCGTGCGGGCGTGCCGGAAGAAATTGTCAACGAGGCGGTGGCGCAAGCGCACGCAATAGGTAGCCGTGCCCGCCTCACTTTTCCCGAAGGAGTACCGAACCAACTCTATGCATCCTACTTCCAAGGGCAGTCCTACTTGGCACCCTTGGGCGGTGACCGGCACCCTGTGAGCAATGTCACTTTTGAACCAGCCTGCCGCAACAACTGGCACATCCACCACGATGCCCGCCAGATACTTATATGCGTGTCGGGAGAGGGCTGGTATCAGGAGTGGGGAAAGCCTGCGCAGCACCTGCAAGCGGGCGATGTGGTGGATATACCTGTCGGTGTGAAACACTGGCATGGTGCAACGCGCGACAGTTGGTTTCAGCATGTAGTATTCCATATTCCCGCCACGCCCCTTGCGGGTGATACTCTAACAGGCAACGAGTGGCTCGAACCACTCCCGAACGAACTTTACAATCGCCTGCCTTAGCTCTCTTTCCATCTCTATTTGGCGTATATACTCATTTAGGAATCCCTCTTCCTATTTTCAAAATGAAAACTCCGCAATTTTGCTGAAAACAAGCGAGTGGAGTCAAGAAACAAACAACAAACAACAAAAAACAAAAAAACAAACAACGAGAAGCAAAC
>CAVFIY010000327.1:0-2561 GCA_963622435.1 Bacteroides uniformis
CTTCGTTAGAATTCCTTAGTCCACAACCCACGCCCCCAGGCTGCCGGATGTGCTGCTCTACTTTTTACATAAAGTCTGCATAATCAAAATTATCGTAGTAGTAATTGTTAGTCGTTGATGTCCTCCTAGTGCAATTTATCAACTCCACTTGCCAAATTGTGAATTGTTTGGTGGTGGGGGTGAATAAATTTGCAAGTATGCGAAAAAGTATGTAACTTTGCAGTCGAAAAGTCGATACTACAAAAAGGTATGGGGCTTTGCAGGTGGAAAATCAATACAATAAACCACAATAATATGATTTACAGTAAAGAAGTACAAGAAATGTGCGTGGTGGCAAAAGGACCGAAACATGGTCCCGCTCCTATCCCCGAAGAGGGTAAGTGGGTGAAGGCTACCGAAATTAAAGACATTTCCGGTTTGACACACGGTGTGGGATGGTGCGCTCCTCAACAGGGTGCCTGCAAACTGACACTGAATGTGAAAGACGGCGTGATTGAAGAGGCTCTCGTAGAGACCATCGGCTGCTCGGGTATGACCCACTCCGCTGCTATGGCAGCTGAGATTCTGCCGGGCAAGACCATCCTCGAGGCACTGAATACCGACCTCGTTTGCGACGCTATCAACACCGCTATGCGTGAACTGTTCTTGCAGATCGTTTACGGTCGTACGCAGTCGGCTTTCTCGGAGGGCGGTTTGGCAATCGGCGCAGGCTTGGAAGACCTCGGCAAAGGATTGGTATCGCAATGCGGTACGCTGTTCTCGACCAAGGTGAAGGGCGTTCGATATCTGCAACTAACCGAGGGATACATCACCAAAGAGTATCTCGACGAGGACAACGAGGTATGCGGCTACGAGTATGTACACATGGGTAAGTTTATGGACGCCATTAAGAAGGGCGTTCCCGCTGACGAGGCTCTGAAACAAGTAACCGGCTCGTATGGTCGTACGACCAAAGAGCAGGGCGCAGTTAAATCTATTGACCCGAGAAAGGAGTAATGCTATGATTCGTCCAGTTCAATTTGAATCACAAGACCGCCGCGAGAAACAGATTCTCGCCGCGCTGAATGCCAACGGTATCGCTTCGATCGAGGAGGCTAACCAAATCTGCGAGCAATACGGCCTCGACCCGTATCTGACCTGCGAAGAGACCCAACGTATCTGCTTCGAGAACGCAAAATGGGCGTACGTGGTAGGTAGTGCCATTGCCCTGAAGAAGGGTTGCAAAAACGCTGCTGACGCCGCTGAGGCGATCGGTATCGGTCTGCAAGCGTTCTGTATTCCCGGCTCTGTGGCTGACGACCGTAAGGTAGGTCTCGGACACGGTAACCTAGCCGCTCGTCTGCTCCGTGAGGAGACACAGTGCTTCGCTTTCTTGGCAGGCCACGAGTCGTTTGCGGCTGCTGAGGGCGCTATCAAGATTGCCGAAATGGCCAACAAGGTGCGTAAGAACCCGCTCCGTATCATCCTGAACGGTCTGGGCAAAGACGCTGCACAGATTATCAGCCGTATCAACGGATTTACGTATGTACAGACGCAGTTCGACTACTACACGAGCGAGCTGAATATCGTTCGCACCAAGGCGTACTCGAACGGTCCGCGTGCGAAGGTGAACTGCTACGGCGCTGATGACGTACGCGAGGGCGTGGCTATCATGTGGCACGAGAACGTCGATGTATCCATTACGGGTAACTCGACCAACCCGACCCGCTTCCAACACCCTGTGGCTGGTACCTATAAGAAAGAGCGCGTGCTGGCAGGCAAGCCGTACTTCTCCGTTGCATCGGGTGGCGGTACGGGTCGTACGCTGCACCCCGATAACATGGCAGCCGGTCCTGCTTCGTACGGTATGACCGATACGATGGGCCGTATGCACTCGGATGCACAGTTCGCCGGCTCGTCGTCGGTTCCCGCACACGTTGAGATGATGGGCTTCCTCGGCATCGGTAACAACCCGATGGTAGGTTGCACCGTGGCGTGCGCAGTGAATGTGGCATTGGCACTGAGCAAGTAATTGCTGAGGCTATACTGAAAAGAGGCTGCCTGACTTGGAGTCGGGCAGCTTTCTTTTTGGGCGGTGGGCTTGCCGATTTGCAAAATAGTTTGTATCTTTGCAACGATATATAATAATGTGCTGAACGGAAGGATTCGGAATAGAGATATGACAAAGACAATAGCCATTGTGTCGCCGTCGGGGGCGATAGAGGAAAAATATATTGATGGGGCAGTGGAACGACTGCAGTCGTGGGGACGTGAGGCGCTCGCAGCGGAACAAGACGGGATTCCCACGGGGGAGGATGGGCTTTTGACAGGACATGGTGAGGCAGCGGAAGAGGACTATCGGGTGCGAGTGATGGAGAAGGCTCGGGGTAGGTTCGGGCGATTCGCGGCAAACGATAGCGATCGGGCAGCGGACCTGAACCGTGCGCTCGGCGATCCCGATATAGATTTGGTGCTGTGCGCACGAGGCGGGTACGGGCTGCAACGAATCATTGACCGCATTGCGCCTATCGGGAAACCGATTGTCGGGTTCTCCGATATAACCTGTCTGCACCAATTGGCTG
>CAVFIY010000328.1:0-2556 GCA_963622435.1 Bacteroides uniformis
GTACTGGCTGAATCCATTACCTCCCTTTGCTTTCGAGAGTTCGGATTGCAATTTTTTTGACAGACTGTACATTGCTTTCATCTGCGCCATTACCTCGCTACAACTTTGTACAATGTATCTGTCTTGAGTAGTCATTGTTGGCATAATTATATCTCCTTTTCTATTTGGTTAATAAAATCCCGTGCCTCTTGCACGGTGAGTTGTTTTTTTGTATTCAATTCGCCCGAAACCTCCTGACGGATAGTGTCGGAAATGTTGTTAATACGGGAGACAATGTTCTCCTTGTAGTTGCCGACCATAGCATTCTCGACCTGCTGTTGGCGGATACTCTCCTCTATCGCCTGTAACACTCCACGAAAGTCCTTGCTTTTGCGGGCGTAGTCCTTTTTGAAAGTGTCCCAATCACGCTTTATCCCTGCGTGCAACCGAAAAGCGACAAGCGAATAAGGTCGCTGGACAGTCTGCTTATATTGTGCCTTTTCGTCGCGTGCAGATGACTTGCGTTGTGAACGGGAGTCTTGAATAGTTATGGGATTATTGGCGTTCCATTCGCAATAGGCGAGGAACGTTTCCCATAACGCTTCGGGCGTTTTGAATTTCGCAGGTCTGCCGAATGGCTTCGCGATTTGCCAGAGTTCCTGTGCCATTTTTTTGTGTGTATTAGACTAATCCCCACTCGGCGAATTTCTCAAAGCCGCCGAGGCCGTTGATATATTGGCGAGCCTCTTTGACTATCTGCTCGTAAGGCACGCCGTTTATCTCCGTGTCGCCGATAGCGCAGCAGGCGGTGTAGGGACGATTGAGGTGTTGCGCAAGGATGTGACACCATATATTGACGCTGACATCCGCCTTGGAGAGGTCTTTGCCGTGCAAGCCACCTCCTGTGACGCCGTCTCCCATATCCGAGCCGAGTTTGCGGTTGGTTGCGCCTGCGTCCACATTAGTGCCGCCCGTCCAATCGCCGAGAGGATTGATGATGAGGTCGTCGCAATCGTATAAATGCAAGCAGTAGCGGCGGAGTTCACCTGCATCGGCGTTGGATTGGCATACGATGAGGTCGTCGCCGTTGAGTATGTATTTGCCGTCGGTGGGATAGCTCTCGTAAATATCGCGTGCGAGGACAGAGAGTGCCGTCTGCTCGTAGGAGAGCGGGCTGCCTTTGAATATGCCATTGTCGCCGCAACGAACACCCTCTGCTTGGTTCTGTGCAAGGTGTGCGTCCTGCTTGGTGCAGACATAGTGCAGGGTCTGCTCGCCTGCGATACGGCGGACGATAGCGGCTACCTCTACCTCGGTGATGTCCTCGCTTGTTTCGAGAATGACGGTGCAAGTGCCGTGTCCGAGCAATACCTCGGCGGCTACTTTAGGGTTGTCGTTCTTGGCGTAGGCGAGGTCTACGATTGCCCCCGCTATGCGGTCGGCGACCTTATCGGGGTGTTGTGGGTTTACTTTTTCGAACATTGTAGTAATTAGTTTATTTTTGTTGCTTGTTTACCTGTTAGTTTCTCCCATCGGGCGAGGATGACATCACAGTAGTGCGGGTCGAGTTCGACGCAGCGACCATTGCGACCGAGGTTCTCGCATGCGATGATAGTTGTACCGCTGCCTCCGAATGTATCGAGTACTATGTCGTTTTTCTTGCTGCTGTTGGCAATTTGATAAGCGAAAAGCGGCACGGGCTTCATTGTCGGATGGAGGTCGTTCTTGCGTGGTTTCTCAAAGTCCATAACGGTGGTCTGCGAGCGGTCGTTGTACCAATTGTGTGCTGCACCGTCTTTCCATCCATATAGGCAGGGCTCGTGCTTGAAGTGATAATCGAAACGCCCCAAGACGAGGGAAGATTTATTCCAAATCAATTGCTCACGCACCGTGAGACCTACTGCATTAAGTGCCGATTCAAAGTTGATGTGCTCACGCGAGGCGTACCACACATAGAACGAACAACCCTCCTTGAGGACATCTTTGGCAACTTCAAATGCAGATTTGAGGAACTGAAAGAAATCACCGCTGTTCATATTATCATTGGCGATTTTGAGTTTATCCTCTGTGCCTCCCTCATAGTTGACATTATAGGGTGGGTCGGTAAGCCATAAATCTGCTTTTTCTGCGCCCATGAGCCGTGCTATATCGTTAGCCTTGGTGCTGTCGCCGCAAAGCAGTTTATGTTCGCCGAGTTGCCAAATATCGCCCGTTTTGCAGCGGGCTTCTATTTCATCGGTATCCTCGTCGAAATCGTCTTCTTCTACATCTTCCGCCTCCGTGTTTGTCGGGTGCGTTGCTTGCTCATCCAAGAATGGCAAGTCAATGGCAGCAGCCTCCAACTCGTCCATGTCCCAATCCGAGGAAAGCATATCCCAATCCCACTCGCCATATCCGCTATTGTCTTTGAGTGTGTAGGCGCGCAACTGCTCGACAGTAGTGTCGGCAGGAATAACCTTGCAAGGGGCTTCTGTATAGCCGAGTTCTACCATTGCCGAGTAACGCATATTGCCGCCGATGATAATGTAGCGGTTTTGGGCGTTTGGCAGAGAATAAACGAGCAACTCGCGCAAGGCG